>NZ_JACBWZ010000470.1 GCF_013870595.1 Streptomyces sp. WELS2
CCGGCGGACCCCGGACGGCTGCTGCTCGGCCCGCTGCACCGGCCCGCCGCGGCGGGCTTCCACCTGGACGCCGTGTACGAGGTGCTGTTCGTCCGCCCGGTGCGGGCCGGGGCGAGCCTTGTGCGGTTCCTGGACCGCGAGGTCGTCGACACCTACGTGCGCGGCGCCGCCGCCCTGCCCCGGCTGCTCGGGGCCGCCGTCCGGCGTGCGCAGACCGGCAATGTGCAGACCTATGTGAGCGCGCTGCTCGCCGGCACCGTCGTCCTGGCGGTCGCCGTCCTCCTCGTCGCCACGGGAGCGTGAGCAGGCGTGATCGATATCAACGAGTCCGTGATGCAGTTCCTTCTGGCATTCGTCGTCGTCGGCCCGCTCCTCGGCGCCGTCGCCGCGCTCCTCCCGGCCCCGCCCGGACTGAAGGGGAAGTCGCCGGGGCAGGCCGTGCTGCGGCACGGTGTGACCGTCACCGGCGTGATCCTGCTCGCCGCGATCGTCCTGGCGCTCGGCTTCGACCACGACCATCCGTCGAAGATGCAGGCCACGACCGACATCAGCTGGATCCCCGCGCTCGACGTGCGGATCCACCTCGGCATCGACGGCATCTCCCTCCCCCTTCTGGTCCTGACCGCGCTGCTGACCTTCCTCTGCGCGCTCTACTCCTACTTCAAGCCGCCGGCGGGCCCGGCCCCGAAGGCGTTCGTCGCACTCCTGCTCCTGCTGGAGTCCGGCACCCTCGCCACCTTCGCCGTGCTCGACCTGCTGCTGTTCTTCCTCGCCTTCGAGATGGTGCTCATCCCGATGTACTTCCTCATCGCCCGCTGGGGCGGTGCGGGCCGGACCCGGGCCGCGTGGAAGTTCATCCTGTTCACGCTGCTCGGTTCCGTGGTCATGCTGCTCGGCCTGCTCCTGATCGGGATCAAGGCGGGCACGTTCGACATGGTGGCACTCGCCACTGACAACGGCCGGTCGCTGACCACGTCCGTGCAGGTCGTCGCCGTTCTGGCGATCGGGATCGGGCTCGCGGTGAAGACGCCGATGTGGCCGCTGCACAGCTGGCTGCCCGACGCCCACACCGCCGCGCCGACCGTCGGCTCGGTCCTGCTGGCCGGCGTCCTGCTGAAGATGGGTACGTACGGGTTCGTCCGGATCGTCCTGCCGATCGCGCCGGACGGCTTCCACACCTTCGCGCCGTACCTCGCCGCGCTCGCCGTCGTCGGGATCGTCTACGGATCCCTGGCCTGCCTCGCCCTCGCCCGGCAGGGCGCCCGGGGCGATCTGAAGCGGCTGATCGCCTACTCCTCCGTCGGCCACATGGGCTTCGTCCTGCTCGGCATCGCCAGCACCACCCCGACCGGCGTGAACGGCGCCCTGTTCGCCAACATCGCCCACGGCCTCATCACCGGCCTGCTCTTCTTCCTGGTCGGCGCGTTGAAGGACCGCACCGGCAGCACCGACCTCGACACCCTGGCCGAGGAGACGGGCGCCGCCCTGTACGGCAGGGCCCCGCGCCTCGGCGGCCTGCTCGCCTTCGGCGCGGTCGCCTCCCTCGGCCTGCCCGGACTCGCCGGGTTCTGGGGCGAGATGCTCGCCCTGTTCGGCTCCTTCCGGCCCGCCGCCGGCCTCAGCCGCCCGGCGTTCCTCACCTTCATGGCGATCGGCGCGTTCGGCACCCTGCTGACGGCCGCGTACATGCTGATCGTGGTCCGCCGCGTCTGCATGGGCGGCGCGGAACGCGAGACGGCGAGGCTCGCCGACGTCCACGGCTACGAGTTCGCCGCCTGGACCCCGCTGGTCGCCCTCACCGTCCTCGCCGGACTGTGGCCGAAGGCCCTGCTCGGCCTGACCGACCCGGCCGTGCAGCAGCTCCTCGCAGGAGGCACCCGATGAGCGCCCAGCCGCTTGCCGAGTCGCTGGTCCAGTCCGTCGACTGGCTCGCGATCGCCCCGCCCACCCTCGCGGCCGTCGTCGCGCTCGCCGTCCTCGTCGCCGACCTGTTCGTGCCCGAGCCCCGCAAGGCCGTGCTCGGCTGGGTCTCGGTCGCCGGACTCGCCGCGGCCACCGCGCTGCTGCTGCCCCTCCTGGACGGCGACCGCGCCACCTTCTGCACCGGCGCCCCCCCGCGCGCGTGCAGCTACACCGCCGACCACTTCACCCTCGTCGTCCAGTTCCTGGTACTCGGCGGCGCCCTGCTCGCGGCCCTGCTGTCCGTCACCCACCTGGACGACGAGCGGCGGCGCGTGCCGGCGGGCGAGTTCTGGTTCCTGCTGCTGTCCTCCGCGGCCGGCGCCGCCCTGCTGCCCGCCTCCCGCGACCTGGCCACACTGATCGTCGCCCTGGAGGTCGCCTCCCTGCCCGCGTTCGCCCTCGTCGGCATCCGGCACGGCGACAAGCGGTCCTCCGAGGCCGCGCTGAAGTTCTTCCTGTCCTCGGTCACCGCCACCGCGGTCAGCCTGATGGGCATCAGCTTCGTCTACGCCACCACCGGCACCCTCTACCTCACCCAGGTCGCCCGGCGCCTGCCGCACGTCGACGGGCAGCTGCACACCCTCGCCCAGGCCGGTGTCGTGCTCACCCTCGTCGGCTTCGCCTTCAAGACGGCCGCCGCGCCCTTCCACTTCTGGGTTCCCGACACCTACGTGGGCGCGCCCCTGCCCGTCGCCGCCTATCTGTCGGTCGTCGGCAAGGCGGTCGGCTTCTCCGGCCTGATCCTCGTCACCGTCGTCGCGTTCCCGTCGTACGCCGACGTCTGGGGGCCCGCGCTCGCCGCCCTGGCCGCCCTCACCATGACCGCCGGCAACGTCGCCGCCCTGCGCCAGCGGGCCACGCGCGCGTACAGCGCCGTACGGCTGCTCGCCTGGTCCTCCGTCGGCCAGGCCGGCTATCTGCTGGTGCCGATCGCCGCCGCCGGATACACCAAGGACGCCGAGCGGGCGATCGGCTCCACCGTCGCGTACGCCCTGATGTACGCCGCCGTGAACCTCGGCGCCTTCGCCGTGGCCGCCCTGGTGGGCCGCGGCCGGGCGCTGAACCGGATCGCCGACTACCGGGGCCTGTACGCCACCAACCCGCTCAGCGCGCTGCTGCTGGCCTTCTTCCTGCTGTGCCTGGCCGGGCTGCCGCCGGGCATCATCGGCCTGTTCGCCAAGGTCACCGTGTTCTCGGCGGCCGTCGACGCGGGCCTGGGCTGGCTCGCCGTCGTCATGGCCGTCAACGTCGTGATCGCCCTCTTCTACTACCTCCAGTGGACGGCCCTGCTGTTCCGCGCCCCCGAGGGCGAGCCCGTCCGGCACCGGGTCCCGGCCCCCCTCACGGCCGCGCTCGCCCTCACCGGAGTGCTCGGCGTCGCCCTGTCCGGAGCGCCCCAGCTGGTCCTCCGTTTCACGGCCGGCGGACTGTTCTAGGAGTCGGCACGCGCGCGCGGGGCACTCGTCGCGCTCCGCGCGCGTACGGCCGAAAGGGCACGTCACCCGCCCGGCCGGGGCGGGCGGCCGCGGGCGCGCGGGAACTCGTGGAGCTCGCCTCGCGTTGTCGGAAGCGGGAGGGTCCACTGGATCGGAGTGATCCCCAGCAGCACGACTTGGAGGGCGCACCGTGCACCGCCGGCACAACGGGCTCAGGACGGCCGTACTCCTCGGGGGGCTGTCCGCACTCATCATCGTCATCGGAGGCTTCTTCGGCCGCACCGGGCTGATCGTCGCCGTCCTGGTCGCACTGGGCACGAACGCGTACGCGTACTGGAACAGCGACAAGCTCGCGCTGCGCGCGATGCGCGCCCGCCCGGTCAGCGAGTTCGAGGCCCCGGGGCTGTACCGGATGGTGCGGGAGCTGTCCACGCAGGCCCGCCAGCCCATGCCGCGGCTGTACATCTCGCCGACGGAGGCCCCGAACGCCTTCGCCACCGGCCGCAACCCGCGCAACGCGGCCGTGTGCTGCACCGAGGGCATCCTGCGCCTGCTGGACGAGCGCGAGCTGCGCGGTGTCATCGGCCACGAGCTGAGCCACGTCTACAACCGGGACATCCTCATCTCCTCGGTCGCCGGAGCGCTCGCCTCCGTGATCATGTTCCTGGTGAACTTCGCCTGGCTGATCCCGGTCGGCCGCTCGGACGACGACGAGGGGCCCGGCCTGTTCGGCATGCTGCTGATCATGATCCTCGGCCCGCTCGCCGCCTCCCTGATCCAGCTGGCCATCAGCCGCTCCCGGGAGTACGAGGCGGACGCCTCCGGCGCCCAGCTCACCGGCGACCCGCTCGCCCTGGCCGACGCCCTGCGCAAGCTGGAGGCGGGCACCCAGCAGCTTCCGCTGCCCCCCGAGCCCCGGATCGAGACGGCGAGCCACATGATGATCGCCAACCCCTTCCGCCCGGGCCAGGGAATGTCCAAGCTGTTCTCCACGCACCCGCCGATGGCGGAGCGCATCGCCCGCCTCGAGAGGATGGCAGGACGACCGTGAAGACCATCCTGAACGTCATCTGGCTCGTCCTGTCCGGCTTCTGGCTGTTCCTGGGCTACCTCTTCGCCGGCGTCCTGCTGTGCGTCACGGTCATCGGCATCCCCTTCGGGATCGCCGCCTTCCGCATCGGCGCCTACGCCCTGTGGCCCTTCGGGCACACCACGGTCGAGCGGCGCGACGCGGGCGCGCCCTCCTGCGTGGGCAACGTGCTGTGGCTGCTCCTGGCCGGCTGGTGGCTGGCGCTCGCCCACATCGTCACCGGCGTCCTGCTGTGCGTCACGGTCATCGGCATCCCGTTCGGCATCGCCAACTTCAAGCTGATACCGGTCTCCCTGCTGCCCCTGGGCCGCGAGATCGTCCCCACCGACCGCCCCTTCGCCACCCGCTGACCGCCGCGGGGCTCTCAGACCCGGCGCCGGCCCGCCAGGCGG
>NZ_JACBWZ010000471.1 GCF_013870595.1 Streptomyces sp. WELS2
TGAAGTCGCTCACACCAGCCCCCGCTCCGCCAGCGCCGCGTACACGGCGTCCGCCGATTCCCGTACGGTCTGGGCGTGGGACTCGACGCGCACGTCGGGTGCCTCGGGCACCTCGTAGGGGTCGTCCACACCGGTCAGCCCGCTGATCTCGCCTGCCTTCTGCCGGGCGTACAGGCCCTTCACGTCCCGTTCCCGGCACACCTCCACCGGCGCCGCCACGTGGACCTCCACGTAATCCGCGCCGGACGCCGCGTGCCGTTGCCGCACGGCGGCACGGCTGTCCGCGTAGGGGGCGATCACCGGGACCACCGCCTTCACGCCGTTGCGCGCCAGTACCTCCGCGACCAGGCCGATGCGCTGCACGTTCGCGTCACGGTCCGCCCGGGAGAAGCCGAGGCCGGCGGAGAGGAACCGGCGTATCTCGTCCCCGTCCAGCACCTCGGCGCGGTGTCCCTCCGCACGCAGCCGGTCGGCCAGCGCTCTCGCGATCGTCGTCTTCCCCGCGCTCGGCAGCCCGGTCAGCCAGATCGTGGCGCCGGTGTTGAGCGGTGTCCGACAGGTGCACCGTATATCCGTCATGTCCGTTTCTACTCCTCGCTGCGATCGGCCGGGAGGCCTCGTCAGGCGCCCAGCCGGTACCGGCTCAGCTCCTGGTAGAACGGGAGGTGGTGCTCCAGGTACGAGGCGAGGACCGGATGGTCGCGCACGTCGACCCGGTCGCCGCCGCTCTTCGCCTCGAAGCCACGGCTGTTGCTGACGTCCCTGTGCCACTTCTCGCTCGGCGCCCACTCGTCGCGGCTGCCCTCGCTCCAGCTCAGCGCTTCGGGGACGTACGGGAGGGAGAGGGCGTCGCAGTACGCCTTCACGGTGCGCTCCGGCGCGGTCACGAGGTCGGCGGCGTCCACCACCACGGGGCGCTCCCCGGTGACTTCCCAGACCCGCTGGAACAGTTCGTGCTGCGCCTCGAACCCGATCTGATGGATCTTCACCTCGGGATTGATGGCGTAATACGACGCGATCGTCTCCGCGGGGTCGCGCACGATGAACGTGTGCCGCGCCTCCCGCAGGAAGCCGGTGTCGGCGAGCACCCCGGGGTAGCGCTCGTCGGTGGTGTCCTTGAAGAACAGCGGCTGTTCGGCGGCCCGGCGGCGGATCTGCGCGATCAGATCGGGCTCGGAGCCGACCCGCTCCCCCGCCACCTCCACCGAGCCGAACTCCGCGAGGTAGGAGAAGGGTTCGTGCAGCAGCTGGAAGTCCCCGCGCTCCGCCATCATCCGGAAGAACGCGGTGGAACGGCAGCGTGGCGCGCTCCACAGCGCGAGAATACGCGGGAGGTGCACCTGGCTCATCTGACTCTCCTAGTCCGGGATGTGACCGATCGCCTCAAGAGCGGTTCACCATAGCCACAGCAGACCCCTCGAAAGCAATGCCGGGCGGGTCCCCGAACCGCCTTGAAATGAAGTGTTGAAACGCCGTTGTCAGCACGCTGTTGAGGGGACGTCAACGCCGTTCAACATCCGGTGTCCTGTTTCAGCGCCATGTCCACCGGCGGGCCCGGACCGATTCATCAGCGCGGTGGATGTGCCACCGGCCCGCGCCCGCCTAGCGTTACGGCTCGCGTCCTGGCGCAATCCCGCCCAGGAGCCCGCGAAAACCGATGGGAAGAGAACAATGGCGAATTGCCCGGGGTGCGAGGGTTCCGTCGCTCTGGAGGAGAACCCCCGAGTGAACGAGATCGTGGAGTGCGGCGAGTGCGCCACCGAGCTGGAGATCATCTCGGTCGACCCGGTCGAGCTGGCCATCGCGCCGGAGGTCGAGGAGGACTGGGGCGAGTGAACCCGGCCACGCCCCCGGCCCCCTTCCTCCTGCTGGCGTCCCGGGTGAGAGCCGATGAGAAGCGCCTTCTCGACGCGTTCGAACGTCGGGGCATGCGCTACGAGTACCTGGACAGCCGAACGGCGTGGTCCCCGCTGCACCAGGGCGCACCGGAACGGCGCCTGGTGCTCAACCGGGAGATCGGGCACGCCCGTGCCCTGTACGCCGCCCGCGCCCTGGAGGCGGCCGGACACGTCGTGGTCAACTCGGCGGCGGCGACCGACGTGTGCGGAGACAAGTGGCAGACCTCGGTGGCGCTGCGCGCCGCCGGGCTCCCCACTCCGCGCACCGCGCTCGGCCTCACTCCCGAAGCCGCGCTGGAGGCGCTGGAGGCCATCGGCTATCCGGCGGTGGTCAAGCCGCTCGTGGGTTCGTGGGGCCGGCTGGTGACGCCGGTCCCCGACCGGCGTACCGCCGAGACCGTCATGGAGTACATCGCCGCGCTGCCTTCCCCGCAGTCGCACATCGTGTACGCGCAGGAGATGATCGCCAAGCCCGACCGTGACATCCGCGCGATCGTGGTCGGCGGCGAACTGCTGGGCGCGGTGCACCGCCGTGGTGAGCAGTGGCGCACCAATGTGGCGCGCGGCGCGACCACGGAGGCGTTCGAGCCGTCGGCGGACATCGTCAAGCTCGCCCTCGCCGCGGCCGAGGCGGTCGGCGCGGACATCGCCGGGGTCGATCTGATCGAGGACGCGGACGGCCGGCCCCTGGTGCTGGAGGTCAACGACGGTGTGGAGTTCTCGGGCTTCCAGCGTGCCGTGGGCGACCGCGTCGACGTGGCCGACCGCATCGCCGAGTTTCTGATGACAAGGGCCCAATCATGCTTCGAGTAGCGGTCGTCGGTGCCTCCGGGTACATCGGCGGCGAACTTCTAAGGCTCCTGCTGGGGCATCCCCGGGTGACGGTCACCGTCGCGACGTCCGGCCGGTTCGCGGGCAAGCGGGTGGACGGCCCGCACCCCAACCTGCGCGGCACGACCGACCTGACCTTCCTCGGCACCGACCGTCTCGCGGCGGCCAAGGGCGAGTACGACGTGCTGTTCCTGGCCACCCCGCACAAGGAGACGATGGGGCGGATGCCGGAGTACCTGTCGCTGGCCGATCAGGTCATCGACCTGTCCGGCGACTTCCGCCTGCGCGACCCGAAGGTGTACGAGCGTCACTACGGCGTGCCGCACACCGCCCCGGAGCTGATCCCCGGCTTCACCACCGGGCTTCCCGAATGGCACCGCGAGGAGATCCGAGGCAGCGACCGCGTCTCGGTACCGGGCTGCATGGCGACGGCCGGCGTGCTGGCGCTGCGCCCGCTGTCCGAGGCCGGGCTGATCCGCGGGGAGGTCCAGGTGGACGCCCGGACCGGATCGAGCGGTTCGGGGGTGTCGGCCGGGTCCGCCAACCTGCACGCCGAACGCAGCGGCGCCATGCGGATCTTCGCCCCCAACAGCCACCGGCACCAGGCGGAGATCGCCCAGGCCACCGGGCTTCCGGTGCGGATGACCGCCACCGGGGTGGAGGCCGTGCGCGGCGTACAGGTGCTGTGCCGGGTCTCGCTCACCGACGGCGCCGACGAGCGCGCGCTGCGCCGGGCCTACCGCGAGGCGTACGCCGACGAGCCGTTCGTGCGGGTGGTGGCGCAGAAGCGCGGTCTGTACCGGCTGCCCGAACCGAAGATCCTCTCCGGTTCCAACTATTGCGACGTCGGTTTCGAGATCGACGAGGAGTCGGGCACCGCGCTGGTCGTGGGGGCCCTGGACAACCTCGTCAAGGGCGGTGCCGGCAACGCGGTGCAGTGCCTCAACGTGCGGCACGGCTGGCCGGAGCGGCTCGGCCTGGAGTTCACCGGTCTGCACCCGAACTAGGCCTCGAGCAGGGCGAGCACGACGAAGACCGAAAGGGCACAGATGCAGGACATCACGGTGGTCAAGTGCGGCGGCAACGCCGCGGTCGACCCCCTGGCCATCTGTTCCGATGTCGCCGGCATGGCCGGCGACGGGGAACGGGTGGTGCTGGTGCATGGCGGCTCCGCCGACATTGACGCCCTCGCGGGACGGCTCGGTGTGCCGATGCGCAGGCTGGTCTCCCCGGACGGGGTGTCCGCGCGTTACACCGACGCGGCCGCGCTGGAGGTGGTCCACCTGGCGCTGGCCGGACTGGCCAAGCCGCGCCTGGTCGGCGCGCTCGTCGCGGCCGGTGTGCCGGCCGTCGGGCTGACCGGCCTGGACGGCGGACTGCTGCGCGCGAAGCGCAAGTCCGTCCACCGCGCCCTGGTGGACGGCCGCCGGGTGCTGGTGCGCGACGACCACAGCGGACGCCAGCCGGGAGAAGCGGGCCGGGACCTGGACGGGCAGGCCGCCTGGGCCGCCCCGAGGACGTGGCCGACGCCTGCGCCTTCCTCGCCTCCCCGCTCGCCTCCTGGATCACCGGCCACGACCTGGTGGTGGACGGCGGGGTGACGTCCCGCCCGACCTGGTGAGCACACCGGCCGTTCCCTCCGTACGTATCCCGGGGTCCCGTCGGGGGACGCGGGCACACGAGGCGACGGACGGAGACCGAGGGTGGGGCGCGGCGCACCGGAAACACCACGACGAAGCCTGCGACGGGCCACCCGCCGACCGCCGGCCGGCCGATCCCGGGCCGCTCTCCTGCTCCCCGTCCTCCTGCTCGGCCTGCTCCTGGCCACGGCCGCCCCCGCCTCCGCGCACGCCGTGCTGCGGGCGTCTGACCCCGCCGACGGGACCGTCCTGCGTACCGCGCCCCGGCACGTCACGCTGCGCTTCAGCGAGTCGGTGGGACTGCCGGCCGACTCCTTCCGGATCTACGGCCCCGGCAACCACCGCGTCCGCACCGCCCCCGCCGGCCACGCCCCGGGCGAGTCCGGCACCGCCCGGGTCACCCTGCCCGCCCGCCTCGCCCCGGGCACGTACACCGTGGCCTGGCGGGTGGTGTCGGCCGACAGCCACCCGGTGTCCGGCGCCCTGACCTTCTCGGTGGGCGAGCGCAC
>NZ_JACBWZ010000472.1 GCF_013870595.1 Streptomyces sp. WELS2
CGCGGGAGAGGAGGTACTCGGTCGCCTCGCGCGCGCCGCCGGTGTTGTCGGCGTCCACGTACCACCGGGGCGTGGCGCCGACCGGGCGGCCGCCGAACACGACGGGCATCCCGGCCTGTTCGGCGAGCTCGGCCAGCGGGTCGTCCTCCCGCAGCGCCATCAGCATGGCGCCGTCGGCACCCTTGCCGCGCAGGAGTTCCGCCACCCTCTTGCGACCCCGCTCGGACGCGGCCAGGCACAGCATCAGGTGCAGGTCGGCCTCCTCCAGGGCGGCCGACGCCCCCACGATCACCTGGGCGAAGAACGGATCCGCGAAGATCGACGGATCCTCTCCCGAGATGACCAGGGCGGCCGCTCCCGTCTGCCGGGTCGCGAGGGCGCGCGCGGTCGGATTGGGCACGTAACCGAGTTGCCGGACGGCCCGTTCGACCGCCTCGCGTTTGGCGTGGCTGACGTGCGGGGCGTTGTTGAGCGCCCGGGAGGCCACGGAGCGGGAGACACCGGCGCGTTCGGCCACCTCGTCGAGCGTCGGCTGCCGACGCGGCGCACCCTCCGCCATCAGCCTCGGGCCTTTCGCTGCGAAGGCCCCCGGGCCGGGGACCGGGGGCGCGGGACGGGACTGGAACCGCTTCCGGTTCCAGGACTTCGAAGCCTGGAACACGTCCAGGACTCTAGGGCCTGGAACACCGCTCGGGAAGGCCCGGGTACGGCTGTGAACTGCGGTGTGCGCGGCGACTCTTGACAGCTCCGGAAGCCCGCCACACGATTACCCACCACACCCCGTAGGCCGCACCGCGCTATGGGACCGCTTCCAATGGGAGCGCTCCCAACAGGGTGTCGTACCACCGCACTTCCTCAGTGCGTCGCGCGCCCGGGACGAGGGCGTGCGCGCGTCCCCACCAGGAAACCGAGGTACCGTCATGCGCCGCAGAGTCCGCACCCTGCTGGCAGGCCTGCTCGCCCTGCCGCTCGCGCTCGCCGTCGCCCCGTCCGCCCACGCGGCCGACCCGACCACCATGACCAGCGGGTTCTACACGGATCCCGACTCCAGCGCGAAACGGTGGGTCGCCGCCAACCCCGGCGACGGCCGGGCCTCCGCGATCAACTCCGCGATCGCGAACACCCCGACGGCCCGCTGGTTCGGCTCCTGGAGCGGCAGCATCGGCACCGCCACGGGGGCGTACGCGGGCGCCGCGGACGCCCAGGACAAACTGCCCCTCCTCGTCGCCTACAACATCTACAACCGCGACTACTGCGGCGGGCACTCGGCCGGCGGAGCCTCCTCGGCGTCCGCCTACGCGACCTGGATCTCCCAGTTCGCCGGCGGCATCGCCGGCCGCCCGGCCGTCGTGCTCCTCGAACCGGACTCCCTCGGCGACTACGACTGCATGACGCAGGCGCAGATCGCCGAACGCCAGTCCATGCTCACCGGCGCCCTCTCCCAGTTCAGCCGCCAGGCCCCCAACACCTGGGTCTACCTGGACGCCGGCAACCCGGGCTGGGCGAGCGCGGCGACCATGGCCCAGCGCCTCAACGACGCAGGCCTCCGCCAGGCCCACGGCTTCTCGCTCAACATCTCCAACTACTTCACCACGGCCGAGAACACCGCGTACGGCAACGCCGTCAACAGCGAACTGAGCCGCCGCTACGGCTACACCAAGCCGTTCGTCGTGGACACCAGCCGCAACGGCAACGGCTCCAACGGCCAGTGGTGCAACCCCTCGGGCCGCCGTATCGGCACCCCGACCCGGCTGGGCGGAGGCGCCGAGATGCTCCTGTGGGTCAAGGTCCCGGGCGAGTCCGACGGCAACTGCGGCGTCGGAACCGGCTCCTCGGCCGGGCAGTTCCTCCCCGAGGTCGCCTACAAGATGATCTACGGCTACTGATCCGCCGCGCCCGCGTCCCCCACCCACCCATCGACCAGGAGCAGTCATGACAGCACGCAGCCTGAGACGCGGCGCCGCCGCCGTCCTCGCCGCGCTCGCCGCCTGCGCGGCGCTCACCGCCACGCGGGCGGAGGCGGCACCGGCGCGGGGCGAGCTCACCCCGGCCACGAGGTTCTACGCGGACCCGCACGGCAAGGCCGCCGAGCAGGCCCTCGTGGACTTCCGCAACGGCGACCTGGAGAACGCCGCGAACATGGCCAGGCTCGCCAGCTGGCCGCAGGCTTCGTGGTTCACCGAGGGCACGCCCGACGAGGTGCGGGGCAAGGTGAACAGACTGGTCCGCCGGGCCGACGCCGTCCACCGGACCCCCGTGCTGGTGGCCTACGACATCCCGGGCCGGGACTGCTCCCAGTACTCCGGCGGCGGAGCCGCCTCCTCCGCCGCCTACCGGCAGTGGATCGACGCCTTCGCCGCCGGCATCGGCGACCGCGCCGCGGTGGTCGTCGTGGAACCCGACGGCCTGGCCCTGCTCCCCCGGGACTGCGGAGCGGCCACCGATCCGACCGGTGAACTCACGGCCACCCGCCTCGCCGACCTCGCCTACGCCGTCAAGACCCTGAAGGCCAGGCCGCGCACCGCCGTCTACCTGGACGCCGGCAACGTCCAGTGGCGGGCCGTCGGCGACATCGCCCAGCGGCTGCTGGACGCCGGGGTCCGCCAGGGCGACGGCTTCTCGCTGAACGTGTCCAACATGCACCCCACCGACCACAACGCCCGGTACGGCACCTGGGTGGCCAAGTGCATGTGGTTCGCCACCGAGGGCCCGGAATGGGCTCGGGGCCACGCCGACTGGTGCGCGAGTCAGTACTACTCGTCCGCCGCCCCGAACGACGGCACCCCCGGCAACAGCGTCTCCTCCGCCGACCCCGCCACCTGGCGGTGGACCGACGCCTGGTACGACCAGAACGTGGGCACGCCGCCGGCCGGCGCACTGAGCCACTTCGTCATCGACACCAGCCGCGACGGCCGCGGCGCCTGGACACCGGAGCCGGGCAAGTACACCGGCGACCCGGAGCCCTGGTGCAACGCGCCCGGCCGCGGACTCGGTCCGCGCCCCACCGCCGACACCGGCGTCCCGCTCGTCGACGCCTACCTGTGGATCAAGGTCCCCGGCGAGTCCGACGGCAGCTGCACGCGCGGCACGGGCGGCACGATCGACCCCGAGTACGGCATCGTCGACCCGCCCGCCGGCACCTGGTGGCCCGACCAGGCCCACGCCCTGGCCCGCAACGCGGTACCGCGTCTGACCTTCAACCACTGAGCGGAGCCCCGGTCACGGGACCGGGGCCCCCGAGTCCGGGCCGGGGCCGAGCGGGTACGCCGCCCGGCCCCGGCCCGCGGCTACCGACCGCCTCAGTCCGCGGTCTTCTCCCACACGGACACGTGCTGCCGGCTCTCGCCGGTGAACGGCTCCCGCGTCCACCCGTCCCACCGCGCCCGCGGCCGCATCCCGGCCAGCCGGGCCATCAGGTCCAGCTCGGCGGGCCAGACGTAGCGGAACGGGATGGCCAGGTGTTCGCCGCGGCCGTCCTGGACGGAGACGTGGTGCGAGCTGACGAACTGGCCGGCCACGTCGTACAGGTCGAACCCGAGCCGCCCCTCGCCCACCCGGAACGGCACGGCGTTCTGCCCGGGCGGCAGCCGCCGCAGGTCCGGCACGCCCACCTCCACGACGAAGCAGCCGCCGGGCTCCAGATGGCGGGCGGCGTTGCGGAAGCACTCCACCTGGGCGTCCTGCGAGGTCAGGTTCATGATCGTGTTGTAGACGAGGCAGGCGACCGAAAAGGTGCCGTCGACCCGCGCGGTCGCGAAGTCCCCGATCGTGACGCCGATGCCGTCTCCGCCGGGCTTGGCCCGCAGCCGCCCGACCATCGCCCGGGACATGTCGATGCCGTGCACCTCGACACCACGCGCCGCGAGCGGCAGGGCGATCCGCCCGGTCCCGATCCCGAACTCCAGCGCCCGCCCGCCGTCCCCGGCCAGCTCCGCCAGCAGATCCACGGCGGGCTCCACGACCCGCGGATCGAACATCTCCGCCGACGACTCGTCGTACGACGCGGCGACGGACTCCCCGAAGTACCCGTCCTCATCGAGCATGCGCCGACTGTACGACGACCCGCCCGGCCGAAGACCGGGAATTCCGCGACACCTGCGGATCGTCGGGCGAATTCCGGCAAGTCCAGGACTGCGTCGGCGAGTTCGGTGATACCGTGCGGCCGCCCGTACCGCTCGGCGGTGGCGGCCGGGGAACCGTGGACCGCTCCGAGGCGTCATATGTCCCCGACACCCCCCACGGGCAGCCCCAGGCCCCCGCATCGGAAGTATCCGGCCAAAGGGGCGCTCCGGAGGCGGAGTTCAGCGGCGATACAAACCGGGGGTTCGGTTTACAAGACGAGTTTCAGCGTTGGACAATCAAGTCTCCAGAGGGCCGCACGCACCAGGTATACCCACGTGAACTGCGCTTTCACTGGAAGGGCCGGGGCGAGCGACGGTCGGCGTGCCGTCGCCACTCGACGGCATGGGCATGCCGGGATGCGGCGGCAAGCTGGGTATCCGTCCTGTTACGACCGACCGTCACCAAGTGATCATCGAACGGAGCTACGGTGGATATGCTGCGAAACGGGTCCGCCGCATGAGACAAGTGAGAGCCGAGGAGACGCGCAACGCCCTGCTCCTGGCCGCGGCCCGGACATTCGACCGCGACGGCTACGAGGGCACCACGCTGGCGACGGTCAGCGATCGCGCGGCGGTGAGCAAGGGCGCGCTCTCGTTCCACTTCAGCAGCAAGTCGGCGCTCGCGGACGCCGTGCAGTACGTGGCGTGCGAGCGCTCCCGCGCCGAGCTGAAGGCCCTGGACGATCCCGGGGCCCCGGCCCTGCGGGCGCTGGGCGCCAGACTGACCCCATGACGGAAACGGAATCGAACACGTACG
>NZ_JACBWZ010000473.1 GCF_013870595.1 Streptomyces sp. WELS2
CGGCGCCGGATCGCCGGCGGCCGGCCGTCCGGCGGGCGCGGACGGTTCCGCGCCCGCAGCGGCGCCCTCGGGCTCGTATGACTGCTCGGTCGTGCTCACGACAGTGCTGCTCCTCGGCCGGAGCGCGCTCGGGCGCTCACGTGGACAGCCAGCGCCGGACGCAGGCCATGAGGTCGTGGGTGTCGACGGGCTTGGTGACGTAGTCGCTCGCACCCGAGGCCAGGGACTTCTCCCGGTCGCCGGGCATCGCCTTGGCGGTGACGGCGATGATCGGCAGGTCGGCGTACTGCGGCAGCTTGCGGATCTCGGCGGTGGCCGTGTAACCGTCCATCTCCGGCATCATCACGTCCATCAGCACCATCGCGATGTCCGGGTGGGCCAGCAGCGTGTCGATGCCCTTGCGCCCGTTCTCCGCGTGCAGCACCCGGAACCCGTACATCTCCAGGATCCCGCTCAGCGCGAACAGGTTGCGCGCGTCGTCGTCGACGACCAGGACCGTACGGCCCCGGAAGCTGTCGTCGACCGGCGGGGCGAGGTCCTGCCGGTCCTCGGCCCGCACCAGGGACAGCACGTCCCCGGGCTCCTCGGCCGACAGGTGCAGCGCGACGCGCTCGCGCAGCTCGTCCAGGCTGGACAGGAACTCCAGCGCCCCGTCGTCCCGGTGCGAGCGCAGCGCCTCGTCCCGGGCCTCCTCCGGCCGCCGGCCGCTGTGGACCAGCACCGGTACGCCAGCCAGCCCCGAGTCGCCCTGCAAGGCCCGCAGGAACCGGCCCGCCTCCCCGTCGGGCATGTCCAGGTCCAGCACGACGCAGTGGCACGGCTCGGCGGCCAGTGCGCCCGCCGCCTCCTGCGCCCCCACGGCGGTGATGACCTCCACGGCGGGCAGCGGGGAGCCGTCGTCCGGACTGTGCCGGGCCACTTCCGCGACCACGCTCTCGGCGACCAGCGTCAGCAGCCCGCGCGGCCGCTCCTCCACCACGAGCAGCCGGCGCGGCCGCTGCCGGGCGGGGGAGGACTGCGGTACGGCGATGTCCGGGGCGGCCGTGGCCGCCGGGTTCAGCTCGGCCGCTTCCCTCGGCACGAGCCGGCCGCTGCCGAGCAGCTGCTCGAAGTCCGGGCGGGCCACCGGGAGATACAGCGTGAAGGTGCTGCCCCGGCCGGGAGTGCTGTCCACCGCGACGGCGCCGCCGAGCAGATGCGCGATCTCCCGGGTGATCGACAGACCGAGGCCGGTCCCGCCGTACTTGCGGCTCGTGGTGCCGTCCGCCTGCTGGAAGGCCCCGAAGATCGTCTCCAGGTGCTGCTCCGGGATGCCGATGCCGGTGTCCCGCACCCGGAACGCCACGACGGCACCGCCCCGCACGACACCCTCCGGGACCTCCCCGTCCGCCGCCGGCTCGATGACCAGCTCGACGCCGCCCTGCTCGGTGAACTTCACCGCGTTGGAGAGCAGGTTGCGCAGGATCTGCCGCAGCCGGGAGTCGTCGGTCAGCAGGTCGGCGGGCGCGCCCGGCGCGGTCCTGACGGCGAACTCCAGTCCCTTCTGGGACGTCATCGGCCGGAAGGTGGCCTCCACGTAGTCGATCAGCTGGCGCAGCGGCACCCGCTCCGGGGTGACGTCCATCTTGCCGGCCTCGACCTTCGACAGGTCGAGGATGTCGTTGATCAGCTGGAGCAGGTCGCTGCCCGCCGAGTGGATGATCCCGGCGTACTCGACCTGCTTCGGGGTCAGGTTGCGCGACGGGTTCTGGGCCAGCAACTGGGCCAGGATCAGCAGGCTGTTCAGCGGGGTGCGCAGCTCGTGGCTCATGTTGGCCAGGAACTCCGACTTGTACTTCGAGGCCAGCGACAACTGCTGGGCGCGGGCCTCCAGTTCCTGCCGGGCCTGCTCGATCTGCAGGTTCTTCGCCTCGATGTCGCGGTTCTGCGAGGCGAGCAGGGTGGCCTTCTCCTCCAGCTCGGCGTTGGAGCGCTGCAGTTCCTCCTGCTGGGACTGCAACTCGGCCGAGCGGGCCTGGAGTTCGGCGGTCAGCCGCTGCGACTCCTCCAGCAGCTCGTCGGTGCGGGCGTTCGCCACGATCGTGTTGAGGTTCACGCCGAGCGTCTCGCGCAGCTGCTCCAGGAAGTCCCGGTGGATCGGGGTGAAGGAGGTGACCGACGCCAGCTCGATGACACCGAGGACCTGGTCCTCGAACAGGATCGGCAGCAGGATCAGCGCGGTCGGGACGGTCTGGCCGAGCCCGGACGAGATGGTGACGTAGTCCGGCGGCAGCGCGTCGACGGTGATGGTGCGGCGGCTGCGGGCGGCCTGGCCGACCAGCGAGCGCCCCACGGGGAAGCGGTCGGGCCGCCGGTCGTCGTCGGGCCTGCCGTACGAGCCGACGAGCCGCAGCTCCGGGCCGCTCTCGCCGTCCTCGGAGAGGTAGAAGGCGCCGTACTGGGCCGCCACCAGCGGCGTCAGCTCCTCCATGATCAGCTCGGCCACCACCGGCAGCTCCCGGTGGCCCTGCATCAGGCCGGAGATGCGCGCCAGGTTGGTCTTCAGCCAGTCCTGCTCCTGGTTGGCCCGGGTGGTCTCGCGCAGCGACTCCACCATGGAGTTGATGTTGTCCTTGAGCTCGGCGACCTCCCCGGAGGCCTCCACGGTGATCGAGCGGGTCAGGTCGCCCTCGGCCACGGCGCTGGCGACCGCGCCGATCGCCCGTACCTGACGGGTCAGGTTGCCGGCCAGCTCGTTGACGTTCTCCGTGAGCCGCTTCCAGGTGCCCGAGACACCCTCCACCTCGGCCTGGCCGCCGAGGCGTCCCTCGGTGCCGACCTCGCGGGCGACGCGGGTGACCTCGTCGGCGAACGCGGAGAGCTGGTCCACCATCGTGTTGATGGTCGTCTTCAGCTCGAGGATCTCGCCCCGCGCGTCCACGTCGATCTTCTTCGACAGGTCACCGCGGGCCACCGCCGTCGTCACCAGCGCGATGTTGCGCACCTGGCCGGTCAGGTTGTTCGCCATGGAGTTGACGTTGTCGGTGAGGTCCTTCCAGGTGCCCGCCACGTTCGGCACATGGGCCTGGCCGCCGAGGCGTCCCTCGGTGCCGACCTCGCGGGCGACGCGGGTGACCTCGTCGGCGAACGCGGACAGCGTGTCGACCATCGTGTTGATGACGTCCGCCAGCGCTGCGACCTCGCCCTTGGCCTCGACCGTGATCTTGCGGGACAGGTCGCCGCGGGCGACGGCGGTGGCGACCTGGGCGATGGAGCGCACCTGACCGGTCAGGTTCGACGCCATCACGTTCACGTTGTCGGTGAGGGCCTTCCAGGTGCCCGAGACGCCCTTGACGTCGGCCTGGCCGCCGAGGCGTCCTTCGGTGCCGACCTCGCGGGCGACGCGGGTGACCTCGTCGGCGAAGGCGGAGAGCTGGTCGACCATCGTGTTGATGGTGTTCTTCAGTTCGAGGATCTCGCCGCGGGCGTCGACGGTGATCTTCTGGGAGAGGTCGCCCTTGGCCACCGCGGTCGCCACCTGGGCGACGTTGCGGACCTGGCTGGTGAGGTTGCCGGCCATGAAGTTGACCGAGTCGGTCAGGTCCCGCCACGTGCCCTTGACGCCCTTGACGTCGGCCTGGCCGCCGAGGCGTCCTTCGGTGCCGACCTCGCGGGCGACGCGGGTGACCTCGTCGGCGAAGGCGGAGAGCTGGTCGACCATCGTGTTGATGGTGTTCTTCAGTTCGAGGATCTCGCCGCGGGCGTCGACGGTGATCTTCTGGGAGAGGTCGCCCTTGGCCACCGCCGTCGTCACCTGGGCGACGTTGCGGACCTGGCTGGTGAGGTTGCCGGCCATGAAGTTGACCGAGTCGGTCAGGTCCCGCCACACACCGGCGACCCCCGGCACCTTCGCCTGGCCGCCGAGGCGCCCCTCGGTGCCCACTTCGCGGGCGACGCGGGTGACCTCGTCGGCGAAGGCGGAGAGCTGGTCCACCATCGTGTTGACGGTGTTCTTCAGCTGGAGGATCTCGCCGCGCGCGGGCACGTCGATCTTCTGCGACAGGTCGCCCTTGGCCACCGCCGTGGCCACCTGGGCGATGTCGCGGACCTGGGTGGTGAGGTTCCCGGCCATGGCGTTGACCGAGTCGGTCAGGTCGGCCCAGGTCCCGGAGACCCCGGGCACCTCCGCCTGCCCCCCGAGCGTCCCCTCGGTGCCCACCTCCCGGGCCACCCGGGTCACTTCGGAGGTGAACACGGACAACTGGTCGACCATGCCGTTGAACACGGTCGCGATGTCACCCATGAGCCCATGGGCGTCTTCCGGAAGGCGTGTGCCGAAGTCGCCGTCCCGCACGGCTGTCAGGCCCGCCAGCAGCTGTCTCAGCTCCTGGTTGCCCGGCCCGGCGTCCACCGTCTCGGACTTGTCGCTGGTCATGCGCAACCTCGTCCCGCTCCCCACGGGCCCTCGGCGGTGAGGACCCGAAAACCCCGGCGGCCCGCAAGGGCCCCAACATGTGCATTTCCGCATTTCACGGATCTGCTCGATGAGAAATACGCCGCAGGCTAACCCGCTCGGACCCCGCCGCACAAAACCTCCCCCCGTCGTGCGTCCGCGACACGCCGCCCCGCGCGGCGAGCCGGACGGCGACGCCCCGGAGGACGTACAGACGTGTCCGAAGTCACAGGTGAGGGGAGAGGGATCCCGGGGTACCCGCAAGCGGGGTCAGTGCCGCGGACGGCGGCCCCAGGCGACAGCGACCACGAGGACAGGACGACCATGCCCACAGGTGCGCAGACCCGGCCGGTCCGTGAGCCGGCGGTGTCATGGCCGGTCCGAGGGGTCGAGGCGGCCTTCCGGCGGCTGGCCCGGCTGCGTGGGGCACCCG
>NZ_JACBWZ010000474.1 GCF_013870595.1 Streptomyces sp. WELS2
GGGTGGGAACGGGCCGGCCGGGGCTCGGTCCACCAGATCTCGTCGCCGACGAACCCGACCCAGTCCGGGTGGCCGTCGTGCGCGGCGGCGAGCGCGGCGGTCACGGGCGAGGGCCAGGATCCGTACGGCGCGGTGCGCGTCTGTTCCCCCATCGACTAGGCCGCCCTCAGGAAGCGGTCCAGGACGCGGACGCCGAAGTGCAGCGCCTCGACGGGCACGCGCTCGTCCACGCCGTGGAACAGCGCCTGGTAGTCGAGGCCGACGGGCAGCTTCAGCGGTACGAAACCGTAGCCGGTGATGCCCAGCCGGGAGAACTGCTTGGCGTCGGTGCCGCCGGCCATGCAGTACGGCACGACGTGCCCACCGGGCGCGAACTCCTCGAGGGCGGCCCGCATTCCGGCGAACAGCGGGGTGTCCACCGGTGCCTGGAGGGCCGCTTCGCGGTGTGCGAACTCCCAGTGGACGTCCGGGCCGGTGAGCCGGTCCAGGGTGGCGGCGAACTCCTCCTCGGTGCCGGGCAGACAGCGCCCGTCCACGTAGGCGACCGCCTCGCCGGGAACGACGTTGAGCTTGTAACCGGCGTTCAGCATCGTCGGGTTGGCGCTGTTGCGGACGGTCGCCTCGACCAGCGCCGCCGCGGGGCCGAGCTTGTCCAGCAGCCGGTCCACGTCGGTGCGTCCGGCCTCGATGCCGTACAGCGCGGTGAGCGCGTCCAGGGCGGCCCGCACGGTGGGGGTGAGGCGCGCCGGCCACTCGTGTTCGCCGATGCGGGTGACGGCGGCGGCCAGCCGGGTCACCGCGTTCTCCCGGTTGACCTTGGAGCCGTGCCCGGCCCGGCCGCGCGCGGTGAGCTTCAGCCAGGCGGTGCCCCGCTCCCCCGCCGCGATCGGGTAGATCTCCCGGCCGGAGCCGTCGTGGAAGGTGAAGCCACCCGCCTCGCCGACCCCCTCGGTGCAGCCCTCGAAGAGTTCGGGGTGCCGGTCGGCGAGGAAGCCGGAGCCGTCCTCGGCGCTGGCCTCCTCGTCGGCGGTGAAGGCGATGACCAGGTCCCGGCGGGGCCGTACGCCCTGCCGGGCCCAGGAGCGGACCACCGCGAGGATCATCGCGTCCATGTTCTTCATGTCGACGGCGCCCCGCCCCCACACCACGCCGTCCCGGACCTCCCCGGAGAACGGCGGCACGCTCCAGTCGGCGGGCTCGGCGGGTACGACGTCCAGGTGGCCGTGGACCAGCAGCGCGTCGGCGGACGGGTCGGCGCCCTCGATCCGGGCCACCACGTTGGTGCGGCCCGGGGTGCGCTCCAGCAGCAGGGGTTCCAGGCCGGCCCCGGCCAGCCGTTCGGCGGCGTACTCGGCGGCCGGCCGCTCCCGGCAGTCGCCGCCGCCCCGGTTGGTGGTGTCGATGCGGATCAGGCCGGAGGTGAACTCCACGACCTCGTCGAGTGCCTGCGGGTCAGCCATACTGCTCCTCCACGGCGGCGGAGGCGATCGTGGTGACCGCCTTGAACGTCCTGATGCCCTCGTACATGGTGGCGCTGGTGTAGGCCACCTTCCGCTCACCGGTGCGCGCCACGCCGGGGACGACGGTGGCGGCCTGGGCGAGGTGCTCGGCGTCGAACTCGACGGCGACCGTGAACGGCCCCGCCTCGGCGGGCTGGTGACGGACCGCCAGCCGGGCGCCCTCCTTGGCGGCGGCGCGGATGTCGGCGGCGGTCCGGGCCGGGGTGCGGCACACGGCCGCGTACCGGGACACATGGTCCTTGACGGCCACCTTCGGTGCCTCGGGCGCGTAGCCGAGGGCGTCCTCGCAGGCCACGTCGTCGCCGGTGACGAGGACGACCGGGACGCCGTACTCGGCGACGACGTGGGCGTTGAGCAGACCCTCGCTGGCGCGGACGCCGTTCAGCCACACCCCGGTGATCTGGTTGGCGAGGTAGGTGTGGGCGAGGACGCCCTCCATGCCGGCGCCGGCGTGGTAGCCGACGAAGGCGATGCCGTCGACGTCGCCGTGCTGGACGCCCTCCACCATCGACAGCGCCTTGTGCCTGCCGGTGAGCATCTCCACCCGCTCGTCGAGCCGTTCCAGCAGCAGGTTGCGCATGGTCCAGTGGGCCTCGTTGACCAGCACCCGGTCGGCGCCGCCGTCGAAGAAGCCCTCGGCGGCGGCGTTCACGTCCGAGGTGAACATCGACCGGCACCGCTCCCACTGCGGCGTCCCCGGCAGCACGTCGGCGGGCCAGGTGACGCCCGTGGCCCCCTCCATGTCGGCACTGATGAGGATCTTCATGCCGTGTCACGTTACGCGCCGGGCCGCCCCCTGGCCACGACCCGGCGGTGGACGCGGTGCCCGAGTCCGCCTCAGGCCCGGGCGAGGACGAACCAGTGGGCCGGCAGGTCGATGCGGGTGCCGTCGGGGAGGTACTCGGTCTGCGGCAGGGCGGTCTCGCCGTCGGCCAGGACGGTGAGGCCGGCCTCGGCGAGCAGGCGCGGGATCTCGTCGTCGGGGGCGTCGGCGGGCTTGAGGCCGTGGTGGAAGACGCGGCGGAGCTTGGGCGGCGGGCCGGCCGGTCCGGCGGCGGCGCGGCTGAGGACGTCCCGGGAGGCGCTGGTCAGCTCGACCACGAAGGCCCGGCCCCCGGTGCCGATGATCTCGGCGACGGCGGCGGCCACCGCGGGGCGCGCGGCCGGTTCGCTCTGGTGGATGACGGCCCGCATGTAGACGTGGCTGTCGCCGAGCCGCCGGTGCAGGGCGCGGACGGCGTCGGTGTCGGTGAGGTCGAGCTGCTGGAACTCGACGGGGGCGTCGCCCGCGGCGCGCCGGGCGTGTTCGACGGCCGCGTGGGAGAGGTCGACACCCACGGCACGGGCGAACCGGGTGGCCAGATAGCGGGTCTGGGTGCCGTTGCCGCAGCCGAGGTCGACGATCGTACGGTTCGGGTCGGCGTGCGGCAGGAGGAGTTCGCTGTGCGGCGCGGCGCTCAGCGAGGGGTCACTGTCCCATATCGCCTCCCCCCGGGCGCCGGAGGTCTCGCTCCAGTAGCTCTCCCACGCGTCGCGATAGGTGTCCGATATGTTCATGCGATCTCCCCACGGGTCGGTTCCGTGATCGGGATATCGCGGCGGACCGGCGCGGGGCAAGGGCCGTGCGGCCCGATTCCCGGGCGGGGTGCGTGCCGGCGGGTCAGCGGCCGGTGGTGAGGGCCTGTTCGAACCAGACGGTCTTGCGGTGCCCGGTGGCGCTGGCGCCCCACTCCCTCGCCAGCCGGCTGACCACGCGCAGGCCGCGGCCCGACTCGTCGTCGGGGCCGGTGCCCAGCAGGGCGGGCAGGGCCGGTTCGTCGTCGGTGACCTCGAACAGCAGCGCGTCGGTGCGCACGATCCGCAGGCCGATCCGGTCGCTCCCGGCGTGCAGCACGGCGTTGGTCACGACCTCGCTGACCAGCAGTTCGGCGCTCTCCACGGCCTGCGGCAGGCCCCACTCCAGCAGTTGCCCGCGCACCAGGCGGCGGGCCCGGGGCACCTCGGCCGGCACGGACTCCAGCCGCCACTCGGCGACGTGGTCGTCCGGGATGCCGTTGAGGCGCGCCATGAGCAGGGCGACGTCGTCCTTGCGTCCGCCGCGGGTGTTCAGCGCCCGGATGATGGTGTCGCAGGCGTCGTCCATCGAGGCCGCGGGGTGGGCGGCGGACTCGCAGAGCGCGGCCAGGCCCTCGCCGATGTCGGAGCCGCGCACCTCGACCAGGCCGTCCGTGCACAGCACCAGCCGGTCGCCGGGCGCCACCTTGACCCGGACGGCCTCGAACGGGACGCCGCCGACGCCGATCGGGGCTCCGGTCGGCAGGTCGAGGAGGCTGCTGCCGCCGTCCTCGGCGCGCACCAGCACGGGCGGGATGTGGCCGGCGTTGGCGAGGGTCAGCTCGCCGCGGATCGGGTCGTAGACCGCGTACAGGCAGGTGGCGAGGTAGGTGTCGCCGAGCCGGCGGGCCAGGTCGTCCAGGTTGCGCAGGAGCTGGGCGGGCGGTGTCTCCATGGCGGCCATGGTCTGTACGGCGGTGCGCAACTGGCCCATCATCGCGGCCGAGTTCAGTCCGTGGCCCATGACGTCGCCGACCACCAGGGCGGTGCGGGAGCCGGGCAGCTTGATCGTGTCGAACCAGTCGCCGCCGATCCTGCCGAGCCGGGTGCCGGGCAGGTAGCGGGTGGCGACGTCACAGCCGGCCATCCGCGGGGTGATCTGCGGCAGCATGCTGTCCTGGAGAGTGTCGGCGACGTTCTCCTGGTACGTGTACATGCGCGCGTTGTCGAGCACGAGGCCCGCGCGGGCGGCGAGTTCGGCGCCGGTGGTGCGGTCCATGTCGTCGAACTGCGGCCGGTCGGGGCGGCGCATCAGCACCATGAAGCCGAGGACGACGTTGCGCGCCTTGAGCGGGACGATCAGCAGCGACCGGCCGTTGATGAGCGGCCTGAGGTCGCGCTTCTCGAACTCGCCGGAGATCCGCTCGGAAAGCTCTTCGGTGACCCGTGGGACGAGGACGGGCTCGCCGGTGACCATGCACTGGTAGAACGGGGTGTGCTCGGGGAAGGCGAAGGCCTCGCCGACGGGCACGGTGTCGTCCCAGCGGCCGGGTTCGTCGTTGTGCTCGACCCAGACGCGGAACATCACGGTGCTGGCGTCCGGCGGGCCGTCCGGGAAGCCCTCGCCGGCCAGCACCGCGGCGCGCAGGTGGGTCCCGGCGAAGTCCGCGAACCGGGGTACGGCGGCGCTGGTGACCTCGCGGATGGTCTCGCCGAGGTCCAGGGAGGAGCCGATGCGGGAGCTGACCTCGTTCAGGAACTCCAGCCGCTCGCGGACGGCGGCGT
>NZ_JACBWZ010000475.1 GCF_013870595.1 Streptomyces sp. WELS2
CCGCCTTCAGACCGCCCTCGCGGTCGTATAGGCCGGTGCCGAAGCCGGGGGTCTTAACCGGGCTGACCGGCCGACGGTCAGGGCAGCGGGGTGCCGCCGGTCGCGTTCAGGATCTCGCCGGTGATGTAGCTCGCCTGGGGCGAGGCGAGATAGACGTAGGCCGGCGCCAGTTCGGCGGGCTGGGCCGGGCGGCCGAGCGGGCTCTGCTTGCCGAACTCGGCGGTGTCGGGCATCGTCGCGGGGATCAGCGGGGTCCACACCGGGCCCGGCGCGACGGCGTTGACCCGGATGCCGCGCTCGGCGACCGTCTGGGCCAGCCCGTGGGTGAAGGTGACGATCGCGCCCTTCGTCATCGCGTAGTCCAGCAGGTGCGGGCTGGGCTGGTAGGCCTGCACGGACGTGGTGTTGAGGACGCAGCCGCCGGCCGGGATGTGCGGCAGGGCGAACTTGGTCAGCCAGAACATGCCGTACAGGTTCGTCCGCAGCACCCGGTCGAACTGCTCGGTGCTGATGCCCTCGATGCCGTCGGGCTGGGACATCTGGTAGGCGGCGTTGTTGACGAGGACGTCGATACGGCCGAACTCGTCGACCGCCCGCTCGATCAGGGCGCGGCAGTTGTCCTCCTCCCTGATGTCGCAGGACACGGCGACCGCCTTGCGGCCCGCGTCCTCGACCAGGCGGGCGGTCTCGCGCGCCTCGTCCTCCTCCTCCGCGAGGTGGGTGAACAGCACGTCGGCACCCTCGCGGGCGAAGGCGAGCGCCACCGCCCGTCCGATGCCGGAGTCCCCTCCCGTGATCACGGTCCGGAGCCCGTCGAGCCGGCCGGCGCCGTGGTACGACTCCTCGCCGTGGTCGGGCGGCGGGTCCATGGGCCCGGTCCAGCCCGGGTGGGGCTGGTCCTGGGAGGGGAAGTCGGGGCGGGCGTGCTGGGTGACCGGATCGGGCCGGTCACCGTGCTGGTCCGTCACGGTGGCCTCCTGTGTCTCTCGCGGACGGGACAGGCGGCCGGGTTCCCTCCTGGCGGCGGGTGAAAAGCGTTCCGTGCGGTCAGGCGGTCGGCGCGTCCGGACCGGCGGCCCGCATGGCGTCCCGGCGGGCGAGGTTGTACAGACGCAGCAGGTGCTTGGCCACGGCGCAGGGGGCGGCGTCGGCATGGCACTGACGGCACGTGTTCATGTGCTGTTCGTAGGTGAGGCGCGCGTTTTCCAACGCGTCATTGACAGATGACATGGACTTCTCCGGGCAGGGCGCCGTACGGGAACGGCACCTAGTTGACTGACTGGTACACCCGGAACAAGGTGATCATGTTACTGCCGGTACTGGGAAACTCGTACAGCCGTCGCCCTTCTCACGAAGTGACGGGGGTGCCGTGCGTGCCGGCGACGTTCTCCCGGCAGGCGTATGTGCACGCGCGGGGCGTCTGTCCCGCGCACCGGTTCCGGTGGACGTACACAGGAGCGGGGGCGGGCGCCCTGAACGGGACGGACCGGATCGGCAGGAGGCGGCGCCCGGCAGGAGGCGGCACCCTCCTTCCCATGCCCCGGGCCGTCCGTCCACCGGGGCACCGGGGCTCACCCCCGGCGGGAGTACCTGCGCCGGGCCGCCGGGCGGGTGCCGCGACCGGCTACCGTCCCTCCCGCAGGGCCCGCGCGTGGTTCAGGAAGGCCGTCAGCCCCACCTCGAAGGCGCGGTCGGCTCGGCCGTCGCCCGCCGCCGTAAGGGCCTCGGCCAGACGCGGGGTCGGGGTGCCGTCGGCCAGCTCCCACATCGCGTCGGGGGCGGCGAGGTCGAGGGCCGAGCCCAGCACCAGGTTCTCCAGGGCGACGATCAACGGCATGATCGCGGCCGGCTCGAAGCCCGCCGCGAGCAGCACGCCCACCGCGCGTTCGTACTGGGCGAGGACCCGGGGCGCGCGGACGGGGGACGTCATCAGCAGCGGGATCACCCGGGGATGGGCGGCGAACGCGGCCCGGTAGGACCGCGCCCAGGCCTCCATGGCCGCGTCCCACGGGGTCAGGTCCAGGGTAGCCGGGTCGATGGCCGCGCAGACGCGCTCGCGCAGCAGCTCCACGATGCCGTCCCGGCCGTCCACGTGGTGGTACACCGAGCCGGTCTGCACACCGAGCCCGCGGGCTATCCGCGGCACGGTGAAGTCACCGGTCTCGTCGATGAGCCGGAGCGCGGTGGCGGCGATGCGCTCGCGGTCGAGGAGCGGTGTGCGCGGCCGTCCCATGGTCAGCGTCCCCCTGAGGTCTTCCCGGATGCCCAACGGCAGGTTACATTGCGGAAACCGAAAGCCTTTAGGTTTACGGCTCCGGGCGCCCGCCATCCCCTCGTGCACCCGTGAGACACCGGCTCGGACGGCCCACCCCGGCCGCGCCCGCCGGTGCCCCGCGAACCCCGCTGCCCCACCACCGGGATCCCCTCCCCTCCGCTGCCAGAAGGGCCCCCGCATGTCCGTGACCACCGCCGGGCTCCCGGAGGAGGACGCGCCGTCCGGCGCGCCCGGCCTCCGCTCCGGCACCCTCGGCACCGCCGACATCGCCTTCTTCGTCGTCTCCGCCGCCGCGCCGCTGACCGTCATGGCCGGGGTCGCCCCGCTCGCCCTGCTGCTGGGCGGTGTCGGCGCGCCCGTCGGCTATCTGCTGGCCGGGCTGACCCTGGCCGTCTTCGCCGTCGGCTTCACCACCATGAGCCGCCATGTCACGAGCGGCGGCGCGTTCTACGCGTACATCACCCGGGGTCTCGGCCGCCCGGCCGGGATCGGCGCCGCCCTGCTCGCCCTGGTCGGCTACAACGGCATGGAGATCGGTGTCTACGGCCTCCTCGCCACCACCACCCGCGACACCGTGCACGCCCTCTTCGGCGCCGATGTGCCCTGGCTGCCGGTGTCGCTGGCCGGCCTGGTGCTGATCGGCTACGGCGGCTACCGTTCGATCGACTTCGGCGCCAGGCTCCTCGGGGTCCTGCTGGTCGCCGAGACCGGCATACTCGTGCTGCTCGCGGGCGGGGTGCTGGTGCGGGGCGGCGCGCACGGCCTCTCCCTGTCCTCGCTCGCCCCGGCCAATGTCTTCGTGCCCGGCACGGCGGCGGTCCTGGCCTTCGCGTTCGCCGCGTTCACCGGTTTCGAGTCCACCGTCATCTACCGCCGCGAGGCCCGCGATCCCGCGCGCACGGTCCCGCGCGCCACCTACGCGGCCGTCGGCTTCCTCGGCCTGTTCTACGCGTTCACCGTGTGGATCGCCGTCCAGGCGTTCGGCGACGACCGGGTCGTCCAGGCCGCCGGGCAGGATCCGGCCGGTCTCTTCTTCACCGCGATCACCACCTATGTGGGCGGCTGGGCCGCCGACTTGATGCACGTCTTCATCGTCACCAGCGTCATCGCCTCACTGCTCGCCTTCCACAACGCCATCAACCGCTACGCGCTGGCACTGGCCGAGGAGGGGGTGCTGCCCCGCCGGCTGGGCCGCGTCCACCCCCGGCACCGCTCCCCGTACGTCGCGGGCCTGGCGCAGACCACCCTCGGTGCCGTGGTCGTCCTCGCCTTCTGGGCCGCCGACGCCGACCCGTACCAGCAGTTGCTGCTGTGGGTGAACACCCCGGGCATGATCGGCCTGTTGCTGCTCCAGCTGCTGGCCGCGCTCGCCGTGTTCCGCTACTTCCGGCGGGTACGGCACACCGAGGGCCGCGTGCGCACGGTGCTGGCACCGGTGCTCGCCGCCGTCCTGCTGGCGACCGCGATCGTGCTGGTGGTGTCCCACATCGATCTGTTCACCGGCGCGCCGAAGGCCGTGAACGCCGTGCTGGCCGCCGTGGCGCCCGCCATCTTCGTCCTCGGCCTGCCGCTGGCGTGGTGGCTGCGCCGCAACCGCCCGGACGTCTACGGGACGTTCGGCACCGAACCCACCGAACGACCCTCTTCCCGCTAGGAGTTCACGGCATGCCCGCTGCCGATCTCGTCCTCACCGGTGCCCGGATCCGCACCCTGGACCCCGCCCGCCCCACCGCCACGGCCGTCGCCCTGCGCGACGGGCTGATCACCGCCGTCGGCACGGCGGACGACGTACGGGACTGGCGCGGCCCCGGCACCGAGATCGTCGACCTGCACGGCGCGCACCTGGTGCCGGGCCTGACCGACGCGCACAGCCACCCGGTGTGGGGGCTCGACATGGCGACCGGCACGGATCTGTCCGGCGTGACGGACCTGGCCGGGCTGCGCGCGGCGCTCGCCCGGGCCGAGCGGACCGAGGGCTGGGTGGTCGGCTTCGGGCTGGACCACAACGCGTTCCAGGGCCGACCGGTCCACCACGAGCTGGTGGCGGACGTGCTGGGCGACACCCCGGCCTTCCTGCGCCTGTACGACGGTCATTCCGCCCTCGTCAACGGCCCCGCGCTGGCCGCCGCCGGGGTGACCGGGCCGCGCGCCTTCGACCAGCGCGCCCAGGTGGTGTGCGACGCCTCGGGGCGGCCCACCGGGCATCTGGTCGAGCACGCGGCGATGGACCTGGTCACCGCCGTGGTGCCGCGGCCCTCGTACGGTGAACGGCGGGCGCGGCTCCTGGAGTTGCTGTCCGCCATGGCCGCGACCGGGCTGACCGGCGCCCATGTGATGGACGGCGGGGACCTGGAGCTGGTGGACGCGGTGGCGCGGGAGACGGTGCTGCCGGTGCGGCTGCGGTTCGCGCCCTGGTGCATGCCGGGCGCGGACGCCGATGCCCTGCGCGAGCTGATCGGGGCGCAGGGCCGGGGCGGGCGGCACTGGGTGGTCGGCGGGGTGAAGTTCTTCATGGACGGAACCGTGGAGGGCGGCACGGCCTGGCTGGAGCACCCCGACTGCCACGGGCAGGGCACCGACGCG
>NZ_JACBWZ010000476.1 GCF_013870595.1 Streptomyces sp. WELS2
CGGCCTGGAACGAGGGGGCAACGGTTTGTTTCCGCCAAACCCCAGGCTTCCGCCCGGTGACGGGCGGCTCCTCGCGGGCCGGTCCTGCACCGGTCGCCGGGGCCGGTGCTCAGCCGGCGCAGCACTCCTGCCGGGGCGCGGGGTGTGCGGTGGTCTCGCGCCGGCAGTAGCAGGACGCCTCGACCGGTACGTCCGCCAGCGCGGCGGCGAGCTTCAGCTGCCGGGCCACGATCCGGGCCTCCCCCTCCTTGCCCAGCCGTACGAGGCACTCGTGGAGGCCGTGCAGCGCCCAGACGTTGTTCGGGTGCTGGAGCGGACGCGGCAACGTGTCGTCCAGCCCGAGGTCGGCGCGGTAGACGGCCTCGGCCTGCTCGACCCGGCCCTGTTCGAGCAGCAGCGCGCCGTACGCGTGCCGGGCCGGCTGCATCCACCCCCACGGTTCGTCGTACGCCAGGCCGTCGCTCAGCTCGACCGACCGGCGCAGCGCCGCGAACGCCGTGTCGTACCGGCCCCTGCGGTACTCCAGTTCCCCGTCGAGCATGTACGCGGCGATCGCCAGGACGTCCGCGCAGGTGTTGTTGAACAGGGTCCGGGTCTCGGGGACCCGGGCGGCCGCCTCGCGGAACAGCTCGCGTTCCGTCCCCGCCTCGCCGGTGCGGCCCAGGGCGGAGAGCGCGACCCCGCGCGCGTACCGCAGCATGGCCGTGGTCACGCAGTACAGGCGGGCGTCGGCGGGCATCGGCAGGCGCAGGATGTCGTCCCAGCGGCCGAAGCGGACGAGTACGTGCACCCGCATCGCGAGGAAGCCTTCCAGCCAGTCCGCCATCGGCGGGCTGTCCACCCGCAACAGCTCCTCGGGCACGGCCGCTTCGAGCCGGTCCGCCGTTTCGACGGCGTCCCGGTAGCGGCCGAGGAACATCGCGCCGTAGATCTTGAAGTGCAGGTTGTGGCAGCGGTACAGGGTGTAGAAGTTCAGCGCCCCGGAGCGGGCGAGGAACTTCTCGTCGGCCGCGATCGCCGCGGTGTTGTCGGTGACGACCCGGCGGTAGTCGCCGCAGAGCACCTCCAGGTGGGACGGCATGTGCCGGAGGTGACCCGCGTCCGGCATCAGGTCCCGCAGCCGGTCGCCCGCGGGCAGCGCGGCCTCGGGGGTGGGGGACATCTCCATCAGGTGGATGTACAGGTGCAGCAGGCCCGGGTGCCGGGACCCCGCCTCGGTGGCGAGCGCCCGCTCCAGCACCGCCCCGGCCTCGGCGGTGCGCGAGCCGGGTGCCGGCTTGCCCGTGCGGATGTCCCAGAGCTGCCAGGGCGTCAGGCTCATCATGGCGTCGGCGTACAGGGCGGCCACGTCGGGGTCGTCGGGCGCCAGCCGGTGCACGGCCCGCATGCCGTCGGCGTAGTCGGCGTTCCACACCGGGCCCTCCTCGGCGTCCGGGGTCCGGGCGCGCGGGTAGCGGGCCCCCAGAGCCTCGATGAGGGCTTGCTCGACCGGTGTGGCGCCGGCCGCCTTCGCGTGCGCGCGCCGTACGGCGGCGTGCGCGCGTTCCACCGTGCGGCCCAGGTCCTGTTCGTCGAAGGCGTCCCAGGGCTTGTTGTAGTTGGGGCCGAGCGCGTACGCCAGGCCCCAGTCGGCCATGGCACAGCCGGGATCCGCCGCGCCGGCGGCCTCGAAGCAGCGCACGGCCTCCTCGTGGTTGAAGGCGTACGTCCAGTTCAGCCCGCGATCGAACCAGGTCTGCGCCTCGGCGGACGAGGTCGTCACGGGCCGGCCGTGACTGCCGAGGTCGTAGTACTGCATACGGGCTCCCTCAGGGCTGACGGTCGGCTGCTCCGGACACTGCCCCGTCCGCCCGCCGGAAAACAGGCGACCTCCGGCCGTCGCCCCCCGGTTGACGGTGCGTCAACGGACCGGGCCGGTCGTCACCCGGTCCGCCTCGCGGCCGCTCCAGTCACTTCACAGCGGCACCATTCGGACCCGGCCGGGTTGTTGACGAGGGGAAGCACTGAAACTACTTTTCATCGCATGAATGCGTTTGCGAAGGAAACTTTCCTTCCGTGAGTGTGCGTCAGCTCGACCTGTTGGTGGTCGTCGTCTACCTCGTGGCGATCGCCGCGATCGGACTGCGCCTGGCCGGACGGCAGAAGACGGCGAAGGACTACTTCGTCGGTGAAGGCCACATGCCGTGGTGGACCGTCTCCTTCTCCGTGGTGGCCACCGAGACCAGCGTGCTCACCGTCATCAGCCTGCCGGGCGGCGCCTACACCGGACAGGGCTTCGGCAACGTCGAACTGGCCCTCGGCTACGTCATCGGACGCGTCGTCGTGGCGACCGTACTCATCCCCCTGTACAAACGGGGCGGTTTCGTCAGCGCCTACCAGTACCTGGGCAACCGGTTCGGGCTCAAGGTGCAGGGGCTCGCCTCGGTGACGTTCGTCTTCACCCGGCTGCTCGCCGAGGGTGTCCGGCTGTTCGCCTCCGCCATCCCGATCAAGCTGCTGCTGGACGAGTTCGGCGTGCACGCCGGCTACCGCGTCATCATCCTCGTGCTCACGGCGATCACCGTCGTCTACACCTACCTCGGCGGCATCCGGGCGGTCATCTGGACGGACGCCATCCAGATGGGCCTGTACCTGGGCGGTGCCCTGCTCGCCATCGGCGTGCTCGCCGCCCATACCGGCGGTGACGGCGTCCAGCGCGCCCTGGACGCGGGCCGGTTCCGGCTCTTCGACACCGACTTCGCTCCGGCGCACATCCTCACCAGCCCGTTCGCCCTGCCCACCGCGATCATCGGCGGCGCCATCTTCGCCATGGCCAGCCACGGCTCGGACCAGCTGATCGTCCAGCGGGTCCTGGCCACCCGCTCACTGCGCGACGGCCAGAAAGCCATGATCGCCTCCGGTGTCTTCGTCACGCTCCAGTTCGCCGCGTTCTCCCTCGTCGGCGCCCTGCTGTGGTCCTACAACCAGGGCAGGACCTTCCAGGAACTGGGACTGACCAGCTCCGACAACCTCTACCCGGACTTCATCCTGCACGGACTGCCCGTGGTGGTCTCCGGCCTGCTCGTGGCCGGCATCCTCGGCGCGGCCATGGGCTCGCTGTCCTCCGCGCTGAACTCCATGTCGAACTCGACCGTCTCCGACATCATCCACAGCTTCTTCCGGACCGTGCCCACCGAGAGGTTCCTGCTCCGGCTCGCCCGGCTGACGACCCTGGTGTGGGCGGTGCTGATGGCCCTGTTCGCCTGCGCCTTCAGCACCAGCACCGGCAACGTCTACCTCACCGGCCTGACCATCGCCGGATACACCTACGGCGCGCTCCTCGGCGCGTTCCTCCTCGGCCGGCTCGTCCGGCGGGCGAACGAGACCGACGCCGTGATCGCGTTCCTGGTGACGGTCGGCGTCATGACGTACATCGTGCGCGGCGTCAGGATCGACGTCGGCGCGGGCGGCGGTACCGTACCCACCGCGATCGCCGCTCAGTGGCTCGTCCCCCTCGGCGTGGCCGTCACCCTGGCCGTGGGCGGCCTGACCAGCCTGTTCCACCGCACACCCCCGAGCACCCCGGCCCCCTTGGACGGCGGCGGCACCGAGCGTACGGCGGCCACCGTCGCCCCGGAGTGACCGGACGGGCGGTCGGCCCGGCGACCGGTGACGTGACAGCCCCCGGAGGAGCCATGCACCACCAGCCGCGGCCGGCCCCGCCCGCCCGGCGCGACCCCGGCCGGAAGGAGGCGCCGTGCGCGTGATCGGCCTGATGTCGGGCACCTCGTACGACGCCATCGAAGCCGCGGCGGCGGACCTCGCGCTGGACGACGACACCCTGCTCCTACGGCCCCTCGGACACCTCTCCGTCCCCTACCCGGAAGAACTGCGGGACCGCGTCGCCGCCGCCCTGCCTCCCGCCCACACCACCACGGGGGCCGTGTGCGCCCTGGACACCGGCATCGGCCAGGCCTTCGCCGGCGCCGCCGGACGCGCCCTGCGCGACCTGTGCGCCGGCACCGCCGACCTCGTGGTCTCGCACGGCCAGACCATGTACCACTGGGTCGAGGACGGCATGGTCCGCGGCACCCTCCAGCTGGGCCAGCCCGCCTGGATCGCCGAGGCGACCGGCCTTCCCGTCGTCTCCGACCTGCGCAGCCGCGACGTCGCCGCCGGCGGTCAGGGCGCGCCCCTGGTCGCCCTGACCGACGCCCTGTTGCTGTCCGGACTGCCCGGCACCCCCGCCGCGCTCAACCTCGGCGGCATCGCCAACATGACCGTCCTCGCACCCGGCGCCGAGCCGCTCGCCTTCGACACCGGCCCCGCCAACGCCCTGCTGGACGCGGCCGTGCACCACTTCACCGACGGCGCCGCCGCCTACGACGAGGACGGCCGCCGGGCCGCTGCCGGACGGGTCAGTCCCGCACTGCTGCGCGTCCTGCTGGACGACCCCTACTACCGCAGACCCGCCCCGAAGAGCACCGGCAAGGAACACTTCCACCTGCCCTATCTGCGGCGCGCCCTCGACACCGTGCCGGTGCCGGCCACCGCCGACGTCCTGGCCACCCTCACCCGGCTGACCGCCGTCACCGTGGCGGACGCCTGCCGCGCCCACGGCGTCACCCGGCTCGTCGTCTCCGGCGGCGGCACCCGCAACCCGGTGCTGATGCGCATGCTCGCCGAGGAACTGCCGGGCGTGCCGCTCGGCCCCAGCGACGACCTGGGCCTGCCGTCGGCCGCCAAGGAGGCCCTGGCCTTCGCCGTCCTCGGGTTCCTCACCGCCCACGGCCTGCCCGGAGCCCTGCCCTCCGGCACCGGAGCCCGCCGCGCCACCGTGCTCGGCAGCATCACCCCCGGCCGGTCA
>NZ_JACBWZ010000477.1 GCF_013870595.1 Streptomyces sp. WELS2
CGTACAGGCCGAGCCCGACGAACCAGAAGGCACGGCGCCGCCGGGCCGGGTCCGGCTCGGCGAGGGCGAAGGCGACCGTCTCGTCCGTGACCAGGTGGGCGCCGAGGAACCGGCTCACGCGGCCGGTGCCGATGATCTCGGCCACGGCCAGGCTGAAGGCGGCCGTCCGGGTGTTGAGCAACAGCCCGGCGGCCACGGCGGCGGCCGGGCCGCCCCCGGCGAACAGCACGGCGACCGCGCTGAACTGGGCCGCCCCCGCGTACACCAGCACGGACATCAGCACCGGCACCCACAGCGGCAGACCGCCTCCGACGGCCACGGCGCCGAAGGAGAGGCCCACGATGCCGCCGGCCAGCCAGACGAGCGCGCTGTCGCGGACGAGGGCACGGTCGTCGGCGCTTTTCGTGGGCCCGGCGGGGCCCGTTCGTTGTGCCGAACGCATGTTTTCTACGATGAACGCTGAGCACATAGTCCGTCAAGACACACGTTCGTGTGATGGAGTGAACGACATGTCCGAGGCCACCCCCGTCCGACTCCCCCTGGAATGGCTCGCCGCCGCCCTGAAGCGGGAGCGCGGCCGTGCCGGGCTGTCCCTCTCCGAGCTGGCCAGGCGGGCCGGCGTCGCCAAGTCGACGCTGTCCCAGCTGGAGGCGGCGAGCGGGAATCCGAGCCTGGAGACGGTCTGGGCGCTCGCGGTGGCGCTCGGCGTGCCCTTCAGCGCGCTGGTCGAGCCGCCCGCGTGGCAGGTGCGGGTGATCCGGGCCGGACAGGGGCCCGCGGTCGGCTCCGAGCGGTCCGGCTACGTGGCCTCCCTGCTCTCCGCCTGCCCGCCGGGCGCCCGCCGGGACCTGTATTCGGTGTGGCTGGAGCCGGGGGCCGTGCGGGAATCGGAGCCCCATATCCCGGGGAGCGTGGAACACCTGGTGGTCAGCGAGGGCGCGGTGAAAGCGGGGCCGCGCGGGGAGACCGTGGAACTCGGGCCGGGCGACTACATGTCATACCGGGCGGATGTGCCTCACTCGTACGAGGCACTCGCGGCCGGGGCGAAGCTGGTGCTCGTCATGCAGCACATGTGAGACGCGGCGGGCCGGCGGGGCCGGTGTGGTTTGTGAACGGGAAATGAACCGGAAAAGGCAGGAGCCCCGTCGCCGGATGGCGGGGGCTCCTTGGGTACTGCTCTCAGGTTCTGCGATCAGGCAGGGAATCAGGCGGGGGTGACGTTCTCCGCCTGCGGGCCCTTCGGGCCCTGCGTGACGTCGAAGGTCACCGCCTGGTTCTCCTCAAGGGAGCGGAAGCCGGTGGCGTTGATCGCGGAGTAGTGAACGAAGACGTCGGGGCCGCCGCCCTCCTGGGCGATGAAGCCAAAGCCCTTTTCGGCGTTGAACCACTTAACGGTTCCGGTAGCCATAAGCCCTCCTTGGGCTCAAAAGGGTTGCCCTGCTCCAGAACCTGCAAGTGTGAAACGGTGCCGCACCACTGCATACTTCTGAAAACGACGAGAGCCCGCGGTCACATGCTCCGCAGGCTCTGTACTGCAAGGGAAACCAAACTGCAACTTGCGGCGAGCCTAGCACGGGGGTGCCGGAAAGCAATAGAGGTAAAGATCACTTCACCCGGATGTTTGAACGCTCGTTAGGCCGTTCGGGGGTGGGTTGGTCCAAGAGCCGTACCGTACGGGGGCTAGTCTCGCGATGTGGACAATTCTCGCACCCGGCCGCGTGTCGGCCACATCCAGTTCCTGAACTGCCTGCCCCTGTACTGGGGCCTCGCGAGAACCGGCACGCTTCTCGACTTCGAGCTGACCAAGGACACCCCGGAGAAGCTCAGCGAGCGGCTGGTGCGCGGCGAGCTGGACATCGGCCCCGTCACCCTCGTCGAATTCCTCCGCAACGCCGACGACCTCGTCGCCTTCCCGGACATCGCCGTCGGCTGCGACGGGCCGGTGATGTCCTGCGTGATCGTCTCCCAGGTGCCGCTCGACCGGCTGGACGGCGCGCGGGTCGCCCTCGGCTCCACCTCCCGCACCTCGGTCCGGCTCGCCCAGCTCCTGCTCGCCGAGCGGTACGGGGTGCGGCCCGACTACTACACCTGCCCGCCCGACCTCAGCCTGATGATGCAGGAGGCCGAGGCCGCCGTCCTCATCGGCGACGCGGCCCTGCGCGCCAACCTCGTGGACGGGCCCCGCTACGGCCTCCAGGTGCACGACCTCGGCGCGCTCTGGAAGGAGTGGACCGGGCTGCCGTTCGTCTTCGCCGTCTGGGCCGCCCGCCGGGACTACGCCGAGCGCGAGCGGGACATCACCCACCGGGTCCACGAGGCCTTCCTCGCCTCCCGCAACCTCTCCCTGGAGGAGGTCGCCAAGGTCGCCGAACAGGCCGCCCGCTGGGAGGCGTTCGACGAGGCCACCCTCGAGCGGTACTTCACCACCCTCGACTTCGGCTTCGGCGCCCCCCAGCTGGAGGCGGTCGCCGAGTTCGCCCGCCGGGTGGGGCCGACGACCGGCTTCCCGGCCGACGTACGGGTGGAACTGCTCCGGCGGTAGGAGGGGAAGGGCGCGTGGACGGGGTGACCACGGAATCACTGGTGCTCGCGGCCGGGGTGTGGGGCGCGCTGACCGGAGTGCTGCTGCCCCGGGCCGCGTACCGCTTCTCCGTCCCGCCCGGCGAACCCTGGCGCGACCGGTGCCCGGCCGGTGCCCACCCGGTCCGGGGCTGGCTGGGCGGTGCGGGCTGCGGGGCGTGCCGCGGGGAGCCGGGCGGGGGGCTCCGCGGGCCCGGTGGGGAGAACCTCCCGACCGCCGTCCTCGCCACCGTCACCGCGCTCGTCTGCGCCGCCCTCGCCGTCACCACCGGGACCCGGCCGGAACTGGGGGTCTGGCTGCTGCTCGCGCCCGTCGGGGTGCTGCTCGCCACCGTGGACCTGCGGGTGCGCCGGCTGCCCGACCCGCTGACCCTGCCGCTCGCCGTCGCCGCCCTCGCCCTGCTCGGCGTCACCGCCCTGCTCCCCGGGCACACCGGCGACTGGCCCACCGCCCTGTACGCCGCCCTCGCCCTGGCCGCCGGCCACTTCGTGCTGCACCTCGTCAACCCGGACGGCATGGGCTTCGGCGACGTGAAACTGGCCGCCGGGACGGGCGCCGCACTCGGCTGGTACGGCTGGCCCGCCGTGCTGCTCGGAACCTTCGCCGCGTTCCTGCTCGGCGCGCTCTACGGGGGCGCCCTCGTCCTCGCCCGGCGCGCCGGGCGCAAGACGGGCGTGCCGTTCGGCCCGTTCCTGCTCGCCGGTACCCTCGCCGGGCTGCTGACCGGGGCGTTCGCGGCCTGACGTCGGTCGCCGCAACCGCCTGGCGTAGGCTGGCACCGTCCGTCCTCAACCCTTACGAACCTTGCGAAAGGGACGCCGGTGACCGAGAAGGCCGACCTCCAGTCCGTCCTCGACCGCGCCGCGGCGGGCGGACGCATCACCCCCGAGGAAGCGCTCGCCCTCTACCGTGACGCCCCTCTGCACGCCCTCGGCTCCGCCGCCGACGCCGTGCGCCGCCGCATGTACGCGGGCACCGAGCACATCGCCACGTACATCATCGAGCGGAACATCAACTACACGAACGTGTGTGTCACGGCGTGCAAGTTCTGCGCTTTCTACGCGGCCCCCAAGGACACGGAGAAGGGCTGGACCCGCGACCTCGACGACATCCTGCGCCGCTGCGCGGAGACGGTCGAACTCGGCGGCACCCAGATCATGTTCCAGGGCGGCCACCACCCGGACTACGGCGTCGAGTACTACGAGAAGCACTTCAGGGCCATCAAGGAGGCCTTCCCGCAGCTGGTGATCCACTCCCTCGGCGCGTCCGAGGTGGAGCACATGGCCCGGATCAGCGGTGTCCCGGTCGAGGAGGCCATCACCCGGATCCACGAGGCGGGCCTGGACTCCTTCGCCGGCGCCGGCGCCGAGCTGCTGCCGGAGCGGCCGCGCAAGGCCATCGCCCCGCTGAAGGAGAGCGGCGAGCGCTGGCTGGAGATCATGGAGACCGCGCACCGGCTGGGCGTGGAGTCCACCTCGACCATGCTCATGGGCACCGGCGAGACCAACGCCGAACGCATCGAGCACCTGCGGATGATCCGGGACGTACAGGACCGCACGGGCGGCTTCCGCGCCTTCATCCCGTACACCTACCAGCCCGAGAACAACCACCTGAAGGGCCGCACCCAGGCGACCCTGTTCGAGTACCTGCGGATGATCGCGATCGCCCGCCTCTTCCTGGACAACGTCCGGCACATCCAGGGTTCCTGGCTGACCACCGGCAAGGAGATCGGCCAGCTGTCCCTGCACTACGGCGCGGACGACCTCGGCTCGATCATGCTGGAGGAGAACGTCGTCTCCTCGGCCGGCGCCAGGCACCGCTCCAACCGCCTGGAGATCATCGACCTGATCCGCAAGGCGGGCCGCGTCCCGGCGCAGCGCTCGACCACCTACGAGCACCTCGTCGTGCACGACGACCCGGCGAACGACCCCGTGGACGACCGGGTGGTCTCGCACATCTCCTCCACGGCCATCGAGGGCGGCACCGCCCACCCCGAGCTGAAGCTGCTCGCGTCGAACTAGGCCCCGCCTTGCTGACGCTGCACGCCGACTCCAGGGGCCACGCCCTCCTCGTCCGGGGCGAACGGATCGAGGCCGTGGGGTCCCTGGAGGAACTGGCCGCCGCGCACCCGCACGCGCGCGTGCGCCGCTGGCCGGGCATCCTCACGCCCGGGTACGTCAACCCGCACGGCAACGAACTGCTGGAGCGGACGTACTCCCCGGTCTCCTGGTGCTCGCCGGTGCGCAGCACGCCCAGCAGGCGGC
>NZ_JACBWZ010000478.1 GCF_013870595.1 Streptomyces sp. WELS2
GTCTACCCCAAGGTGAAGGTGAAGTTCGAGGCCCCGCCAGGGTGCCGTCGAAGTCCAGACCGATCAGCGCGGTGCGGGGCCGTGCGAGCAGCGCGGCGAGCCCGTCGCGGCCGGCCTGGGTCTGCGGGGTGGGCAGAGGATCCATACCGCGACAGTATCCGGCGCGGGCACGGCTCACGCCTGGTCCGGCGCCGCGGTCAGCGCTCGGCCCGCCGGGCCTGCCGGATCCGGCGCAGCCGGTTGACCGTGACCGGGTCGTGGGCCAGGGCGCGCTCGTCGTCCAGGAGGGCGTTGAGCAGCTGGTAGTAGCGGACCGGGGACAGGTCCAGTTCCTCGCGGATGGCGCGTTCCTTCGCGCCGGGCCCGGCAAAGGCCCGGCGCTCCAGCGCGAGGATGGCTTTTTCGCGGCTGCCCAGTTCCATGCCGGCCACGGTAGCGGCCGGCATGCGGGCCGTGCTCAGTTCGTGGTGCTGCTGTCGGCCGCCGTGGCCGTCGCCTGGAGGCCGGACAGCACGCCGGAGGGGCTGCCGTTCGGGGCGACGGCCTGGCCGATCTTCTGCTTCACGGCGGCGCTGACCGCGGCCCAGGAGGTCTTGCCGACCGGGTACAGCTCGGTGCTGGGCAGCTCTTCCAGGAAGGGGCGCAGGGCCTTGTCGGTCGCCTCGTTCGACGCGCTCATGGCGTTGGAGGCGGAGCTGGTGACCGGCAGCAGCCCGTAGGTGCGGGAGAAGTCGAGGACGTTCTTGTCGGAGTAGACGAAGTCGAGGAAGTCGCCGACCTGGTCGCGGTGCCCGTTCTGCTTGAAGGCCATCATCCAGTCGGTGACGCCCATGGAGGCCCTGGCCTTGCCGGTGCGGCCCGGCATCGGCACGGTGCCGAACTTCACGCCCTTCGCGGCGGCCTGCTGGATCAGCGTGGGGTGCCCGTTGAGCATGCCGACCTGGCCGTCGGCGAAGGCGGCGAAGGCGTCGGCGCGGTTGAGCTTGCCGGGGGCGACCGGGCCGGTGAGCCCCTTGTCGACCAGGTCGTCCTTGAGCCAGGTGAAGGTGGAGACGTTGGCGGCGGAGTCGATGGTGTAGGTGCCGATGTCGTCGGTGTAGCCGCTGCCGCCGTTGCCGCCGGCGAGCAGCCACTGCATGGTCTCGGCCTGCGCCTCCTCCGGGCCGAGCGGCAGCGCGAAGGGGTACTTCACGCCCTTGTCCTCGAGCGCCGCGGCGTCGGCGGCCAGCTCGGCCCAGGTGGTGGGCGGGGTGATGCCGGCCTTGGCGAACAGGGTCTTGTTGTAGAAGAGCACGCGCGTGGAGGCGGCGAACGGGATGCCGTACTGGGTGAACTTCCACTCGCCGGCGTCGGAGAGCTGGGAGAGGAAGTTGGCCTGGGTGCGGATGGAGAGCAGCTCCGAGGCCGGGTAGAGCTTGCCGGCGGCGGCGTAGTCGGCGTAGGCGCCGATCTGGGCCAGGTCGGGGGCGTGCCCGGCGTCGACCATCTCCTTGACCTTGCGGTCGACGTCGTTCCAGGAGTAGACGCTGACCTCGACCTTCACGTCCGGGTGCGTGGACTCGTAGTCCTTGACCAGGTCGTCCCAGTACTTCTTGGAGCTGTGGGCCGGCGAGTCGCCGTAGTCGGCGGCCACCAGTCTGAGCGTGACGTCGGAGGACCCCGTGCTCCCGCAGCCGCCGAGGACCGCCGCCATGCCCAGTGCGGACACCACCGCGATCGTTCCTGCCGTACCCCGACGCACCCTCAAAGCCCCAACCCTGCCGTCTGACCGTTCAACATATGGACACATAAGGTCTACACCACGTGAGTGGACTAGACCTCTCGCGGGTGGGAGGGTCACACTAGCCCCGTGGTGAGACATGTCATCGCCCTGGACGTGGGCGGTACCGGGATGAAGGCCGCCCTCGTCGGCGCCGACGGCACGCTGCTGCACCGCGCCCGCCGCTCCACCGGCCGGGCCCAAGGCCCCGAGGCGGTCGTGGCGGGCATCCTCGACTTCGCCACCGAGCTGCACGCGCACGGTGTCGAGCGGTACGGCGAACCGGCCGGCGCGGCCGGCATCGCCGTCCCCGGCATCGTCGACGAGACGGACGGCACCGCCGTCTACTCCGCCAACCTCGGCTGGCGGGACGTGCCCCTGCGCTCGCTGCTCGCCGACCGGCTCGGGATGCCGGTCGCCCTCGGCCACGACGTGCGCACCGGCGGCCTCGCCGAGGGCCGGATCGGCGCCGGCCGGGGCACGGACCGGTTCCTGTTCCTGGCGCTGGGCACCGGGATCGCCGGCGCGATCGGCATCGGCGGGCGGGTGGAGGCCGGCGCGCACGGCTTCGCGGGCGAGATCGGCCACATCGTCGTACGGCCCGGCGGCACCGACTGTCCCTGCGGGCAGCGCGGCTGCCTGGAGCGGTACGCCTCCGCCTCCGCCGTCGGCGCGGCCTGGGCGGCGGCCTGCGGCGACGCGGACGCGGACGCGGCGGACTGCGCGCGGGCCGTCGCGTCCGGTGACCCGAACGCCGTCCGGGTCTGGCAGGAGGCGGTGGACGCGCTCGCCGACGGACTGCTCACCGCCGTCACCCTGCTGGACCCACGCATCCTGATCATCGGTGGCGGACTGGCCGAGGCGGGGGAAGTGTTGTTCCGGCCGCTGCGGGAGGCCGTCCGGCGCCGGATCACCTTCCAGACGGCACCCGCCCTCGTCCCCGCCGCCCTCGGCGACAGCGCCGGCTGCCTGGGCGCGGGTCTGCTGGCCCGCGATCTGCTTTCGATCACTCCTACGACTCCGGAGGTAAGCACCTGATGGCAACCGAGCGGGAAACCCCGGCCCCGGACGGTGCCCCGAGAGGGGCGCGGGGAACTGCGCGCTCCGCCACGACGACGCCGCAGGTGCTTACCGGCGCGCGCGTGGTGCTGCCCACCGGGACCGTGGAGAACGGCCGGCTGGCGATCGACGGCACCCGCATCGCCGCCTCGGCCCCGGCCGGCGCCGAGGTCGTCGACGTCACCGGGCACTGGCTGGTCCCCGGCTTCGTGGACATCCACAACCACGGCGGCGGCGGCGCGTCCTTCGCCGGTACGGCGGAACAGGCCATGACGGCCGTGCGCACCCACCGGCTGCACGGCACCACCACGCTGGTCGCCTCCACCGTCACCGACGAGATGGACCTGCTGGTCCGCCAGGCCGGACTGCTGAGCGAACTGGCCGAACAGGGCGAGATCGCGGGCATCCACTTCGAGGGCCCGTTCATCTCCCCGTGCCGCAAGGGCGCGCACTCCGAGTCGCTGCTGCGCGACCCGGACCCGGCCGAGGTCCGCAAGCTGATCGACGCGGCGCGCGGCCACGCGAAGATGGTCACCCTCGCCGCGGAACTGCCCGGCGGCATCGACTCGGTGCGGCTGCTCGCCGAGCACGGGGTGATCGCGGCGATCGGGCACACGGACGCGACCTACGAGCAGACGGCCGAGGCCATCGACGCGGGCGCCACCGTCGCCACCCACCTCTTCAACGCCATGCCCGCGCTGGGCCACCGCGCGCCCGGCCCGATCGCCGCGCTGCTCGAGGACGAGCGGGTCACCGTCGAGCTGATCAACGACGGCGTCCATCTGCACCCGGCCGCGCTGGAGCTGGCGTTCCGGCACGCGGGCGCGGACCGGGTCGCGTTCATCACCGACGCGATGGACGCGGCCGGCAGCGCCGACGGCCGCTATCTGCTCGGCCCGCTGGAGGTCGAGGTCAGCGAGGGCGTGGCCCGGCTGGTGGAGGGCGGCTCGATCGCGGGCTCCACGCTCACCCTGGACCGGGCGTTCCGGCGCGCGGTGACCGTCGACAAGCTGCCGGTGGAGGACGTGGTGACCGCGCTGTCGGCCAACCCGGCGCGCCTGCTCGGCCTGGACGACCGGATCGGCTCGCTGGAGCCCGGCAAGGACGCGGACCTGGTCCTGCTGGACGCGGACTTCGCGCTGAAGGGCGTGATGCGGCGGGGCGAATGGGTGGTGGCGCCCCAACTGCCCTGATCCGTAACCCTGTCGAGGAGACGGTGACCGGTCCGCGCCCTGGGCCGGTGGCCGTCTCTTTGGCATGATCGAGGCCCCGGACACCCAAGACACCGCAGGGACTTCGAGGGAGGTCGGCCCGGGTGATCCTCACGGTCACACTGAACACCGCTCTCGACATCACCTACCGCGTACGGTCGCTGCGCCCGCACGCCTCCCACCGCGTCTCGGAGGTCGCCGAACGGCCCGGCGGCAAGGGCGTGAACGTGGCCCGGGTGCTGGCCGCGCTCGGCCACGAGGTGACGGTCACCGGCTTCGCGGGCGGCCACACCGGCGCGGTCCTGCGTTCGATGCTGGCCGGGGCGCCCGGCGACCTGGTGGACGCGCTGGTGCCGGTCTCCGGGGCGACCCGGCGCACCGTGGCGGTGGTGGACGAGCGCACCGGTGACACCACCCAGCTGAACGAGCCGGGCCCGCACGTCTCCCCGGCCGAGTGGGCGGCCTTCCTCGGTCGCTACCAGGAGCTGCTGCCGGGCGTCTCGGCGGTGGCGCTGTGCGGGAGCCTGCCGCCGGGGGTGCCGGTGGGGGCGTACGCGGGCCTGGTCCGCGCGGCCCGCTCCGCCGGTGTGCCGGTGCTGCTGGACACCAGCGGGGAACCGCTGCGCCGCGGGGTCGCCGCCCGGCCGGATGTGATCAAACCGAACGCCGACGAACTCGCCGAACTCACCGGCTCCCACGAGCCGTTGCGCGCCACCCAGGACGCCCGCCGGCGCGGGGCCCACGCGGTGGTCGCCTCCCTCGGCGCGGACGGCCTGCTCGCCGTCACCCCGGAGGGCCACTGGCGCGCC
>NZ_JACBWZ010000479.1 GCF_013870595.1 Streptomyces sp. WELS2
TCAGCGGCGGCTTCAGCCCGCTCGCCAGGTTCCGGTACGCGGCCCGCAGCAGCTCACCGGAGCCGTACGTGGAGGCCGTCAGGGGCGCGAAGACCCCGGCCGGCAGCCGCTGCAGACCGCTCGCCTCGGCCATCTCCACGACCGCGGTGCCGTCGCGCAGCGCGAACGCGGCCGTCACCTCCTCGCCGAGCGGCCCGGCCACCCGCACCTCGCGCCGTTCGAAGCCGGCCGCGACCGCCGCGTCCACGGTCCCGTCGCCGCCGTCGGCCACGGGCAGCGCCTCGACCGCCAGGTCCGGCACGACCCGGCGCAGCCCGGCCGTCACCCGCTCGGCGACCTGCACGGCCGTCAGCGAGCCCTTGAACTTGTCCGCGGCGATGAGCACCCGACGGGTCTCGTTCACTGCAGCGTCCGCCACCTTGTCTTCCCCTTGCTCTCCGGGCCCCGCGCACGGCGGGGCCAGTCGCGCCGCTGTGACGATAACCGCAGGACACCCCCGCCGTCATGCCCCGACCGAACCCTGGAAGGCCGCGCGGAGCGGGCACAAGTGGGTACCCCGCTGTCATGAGCACCCAGCGCACCGCACCGGACCTCGCCGACCGGCTGCACGGCGGCTGGCTCGGCCGGATCGCGGGCAACATGCTCGGCAAGCCGGTCGAGCAGGGCGAGGTGTGGACCCGCGACCGGATCGACCGCTATCTGCGCCGGGCCGCCGCCCTGCCGCTGACCGACTACCTGCCCGAGCCGGCCGACCCGGCCGAGGCCGCCGCGCTGCGCCCGGAGTGGCGGTGCTGTGTGCGCGGCCGGATCGACGGCGGCTGCCGGGACGACGACGTGGACTACGCGATCCTCGGCCTGCACCTGCTGGAGACCCACGGGTTCGGCTTCAGCACCGAGCAGGTCGGCGACCTGTGGCTGCTCACACTGCCGTACCTGCAGACCTTCACGGCGGAGCGGGCCGCGTACCGGAACCTGGCGAGCGGGCTGAAGCCGCCGCTGACGGCGACGTACGACAACCCCTACCAGGAGTGGATCGGCGCGCTGATCCGCGCCGACGTCTTCGGCTGGACCTGCCCCGGCGATCCCGTGCGGGCCGCCGGCCTGGCCCGCCGGGACGCGGTGCTCTCGCACACCGGCAACGGCGTCTACGGCGCCATGTGGGCCGCCGCGCTGATCGCGGCCTCCTTCACCGCCCCCAGTGTCCGGGACGCTCTGGAGACCGCGCTGGCGGTGATACCGGCGGGCAGCCGCCTGGCCCGGACGGTACGGCGGGTCGCGAGCCTGTACGAGACCCGGCTGCCCTGGGAGCAGACCCTGGCCACGCTGGCCGAGGAGACCGCCGGGCTCGGCTGGATCCACACCGTCCCGAACGCGGCGGTCCTCACCGCCGGGCTGCTGTACGGCGAGGACGACTTCACCCGGACCCTCGCGCTGACCGTGCGCGGAGGCCTGGACACCGACTCCAACGGGGCCACGGCCGGCTCGGTGGCCGGGGTGCGCACCGGGGCGCGGGCGATTCCGGCCCAGTGGCGGGAGCCGTTGCGGGACACGGTGCGCAGCGCGGTGTTCGGCTTCGACGGCGTACGGATCAGTGCGCTGGCCGAACGCACCCTGCGCCTGGCGACGGCGGGTTCGTAGGGCGGGGTGGCTGGTTACCCTGTCCCGATGACCACCACTGCTGACTTCGCCGCGTACATCGCGGGTCTGCCCCGGGTCCTCGCCGGCGCCGCCGCGCTCTTCCGGGACGCCGAGGGCCGGGTGCTGCTCGTGGAGCCCAACTACCGCGAGGGCTGGGCGCTGCCGGGCGGGACCATCGAGTCGGACACCGGGGAGACGCCGCGCCAGGGCGCCCGCCGGGAGACGCTGGAGGAGATCGGGCTGGACCGCCCGCTGGGCCGGCTGCTCGCGGTGGACTGGGCGCACGGCGTGGGCCGGCCGCCGCTGGTGGCGTACCTGTACGACGGCGGGGTGCTCACCGGGGCCGAGCTGGAGTCCATCCGGCTCCAGGAGGAGGAACTGCTGTCCTGGCGGCTGGTCGCCCGCGAGGAGCTGACGGCGTATCTGCCCGAGGTGCTGGGCCGCCGGGTGCTGGCCGCCCTGGACGTGCTGGCGGAGGGCGGCGGCACGGCGGAGCTGGAGAACGGCCGGCGGGTGGCCTGACCGGCGCGCGGCCCTCCGGGGCAGGGGGCCGGGTGTCCACCGGCCCTGGTGCGGTGCGCGCCCGAGGCCACCTCCGCCGTGCCCGGCCCGGCTTGTCCGTTCGCGGCGGCCCGCGGGCCCGCCCTACCCTCGGGGCATGGCCAAGCCTCTCGTCGCCCTGCTCAGCGGGGCCGGTATCTCCACCGACTCCGGGATCCCCGACTACCGCGGGCCGAACGGGTTGTGGCGGCGCGACCCGGAGGCCGAGAAGCTGGTCACGTACGAGTGTGCCTGGAGTGCGGCGGCGTCCTGAAGCCGGCGACGGTGATGTTCGGCGAGCGGCTGGATCCCGTGGTCCTCGGCCAGGCCGCGGCCGTCGCCAAGGCCTGCCAGGTGTTCGTCGCCGTCGGCAGCAGCCTGCAGGTGCAGCCCGCCGCCGGGCTGGCCGGGGTCGCCGCCGACCACGGTGCCCGGCTCGTCGTCGTCAACGCCGAACCGACGCCGTACGACGACCGGGCCGACGAGGTGATCCGCGAACCGATCGGCACCGCGCTGCCCGCCCTGCTGGCCCGGCTGGCGGCGGAGGGCGACGCGTAGGTCCCGGGCGGGCGGGTGCGGGCGGTCAGAACAGGGCCGCTCCGCGTTCGAAGTCCAGCAGGCGGCGCTTGCGGTCCAGGCCGCCGCCGTAGCCGGTGAGGCCGCCGCCCGCGCCGATCACCCGGTGGCAGGGCACGATGATACCCACCGGGTTCCGGCCGTTGGCGAGGCCGACGGCGCGGGAGGCCTGGGGATTGCCGAGGGCGTCGGCGAGCTGGCCGTAGGAGCGGGTCTCGCCGTACGGGATGCGGGTCAGCTGCTCCCAGACCCGGCGCTGGAACGGGGTGCCGTGCAGCCGGAGTTCCACGGTGAACTCCTTCAACTCACCCGCGAAGTAGGCCGCGAGCTGTTCTTCGGCCTCGGCGAACGGGGTGTCGTCAAGGGTGCCGAAGGTCTCCTCGGGCGGGCGGTGGCGCTGGCCGGTCATGTACAGGCCGCACAGCACACCGTCGTCGGCGACGAGGGTGAGCGGGCCGTAGGGGCTGTCGGTGACGGTGTGCTGCTTCATGGCGGGTCCTCGGGTGCCTTACGCGGGCAGGAAGTTGATCGGATGGCTGTCGGTCGCCCACAGGTACTGCACCGCGTACGCCCGCCAGGGCCGCCAGCCCTCCGCGCGGGCGGTGAGCGCGGCCGGGGTGGACGGCAGGCCCAGTTCGCTCGCGGCGCGCCGGATGCCGAGGTCGGTGGGGAGGAAGGCGTCGGGGTCGCCGAGGGCGCGCATGGCGATGACGTCCACCGTCCACGGCCCGAAGCCGGGCAGCGCGAGCAGCCGGGCACGGGCCTCGGCCCAGTCGGTGTCCACGCCCAGGCGCAGCCCGCCGTCGGCGAGCAGCCGGGCCAGGGTGGTCAGCGTGGTGCGCCGGGTGCGGGGCATGGCCAGGGACTCGGGGTCCACGGCGGCCAGCGCGTCGGCCGAGGGGAAGAGGTGGGTGAGGCCGCCCTCGGGGTCGTCCAGGGGTTTGCCGTGCGCGGTGACCAGGCGGGCCGCGTGGGTGCGGGCGGCGGCGGTGGACACCTGCTGGCCGGCACGGCGTGGTGAAGGTGCACTTCTACACCTTCGGCGGACTGCGGGCCACCGCCGAATGGATCGACGGATTCCGGCGGCAGCACGCCCCCGCACGCCGATGAATCGGTGAAGCCCCCGGCCCGCACAGGTTGATGTCGGATTCCCGCCAGCGCACGGGGTGGGCCGTGGCCGATGCTGGAGGCATGGGAACAGGCACCGACCTCGACCGGGAGCACTGCGTGCGCGCCGTGCGCTCCAAGGACGCGCGGTTCGACGGATGGTTCTTCACGGCCGTCCTGACCACCCGGATCTACTGCCGCCCGAGCTGCCCGGTCGTGCCGCCCAAGCCGGAGAACATGACGTTCTACCCGAGTGCCGCCGCCTGCCAGCAGGCCGGGTTCCGGGCCTGCAAACGCTGCCGCCCCGACACCAGCCCCGGCTCCCCGGAGTGGAACCTGCGCGCCGACCTGGTCGCCCGCGCCATGCGGCTGATCGCCGACGGCGTCGTGGACCGCGAGGGCGTGCCCGGACTCGCCGCCCGGCTCGGCTACAGCACCCGCCAGGTGGAGCGGCAACTGCTGGCCGAACTGGGCGCCGGCCCCCTCGCGCTCGCCCGCGCCCAGCGCGCCCAGACCGCGCGGCTGCTCATCGAGACCACCACGCTGCCCATGGCCGAGATCGCGTTCGCGGCCGGCTTCTCCTCGGTGCGCGCCTTCAACGACACCGTCCGCGAGGTCTTCGCCCTGTCCCCGAGCGAGCTGCGCGCCCGGGTGCCCGCGAGCGGCGCCGGCACCCCCGGCGTGCTCACCCTGCGGCTGCCGTTCCGCGCCCCGCTCAACCCGTCCAACCTCTTCGGCCACCTCGCCGCCACCGCCGTACCCGGCGTGGAGGAGTGGCGGGACGGCGCCTACCGCCGCACCCTGCGGCTGCCCTACGGCCACGGCATCGCCGCCCTCACCCCCCGCCCCGACCACATCGCCTGCCGGCTCACCCTGAGCGACCTGCGCGACCTGACCGTGGCCATCAGCCGCTGCCGCCGCCTGCTCGACCTGGACGCCTGGTCCGGCTCCGGCGAACCCTGGTCCCG
>NZ_JACBWZ010000048.1 GCF_013870595.1 Streptomyces sp. WELS2
GGTCACCTCATGCACCCTCCCGCAGCAGACCGGCCGCCCGCGCCCACCGGTACTTGGCGCCGAGCACGGCCACCGGCTTCTCGGTCGTGTACGGATACGCCACGACCCCCCGCTCGAACAGGTACCGGCAGGCCTCCTCGACCTCCACGTCACCGGCGAGGGAGGCCACCACCGGCTTCTCGACGCCGCGTTCGCGGAACTCGGCCACCACCCGGGCGGTCAGCTCGGCGAACACCATCGGCGGGGTGACGATGGTGTGCCAGTAGCCCAGCACCAGCGCGTGCACCCGCGGGTCCGCGAGCCCCAGCCGGATCGTCGCCTCGTACGTCGCCGGCGGCTCGCCCCCGGTGATGTCGACCGGGTTGCCGGCCGCGCCGAACGGCGGGATGAACCGGCGGAACGCCTCGTCCAGATCGGGCGGGATCTCCATCAGCGACAGCCCGTTGTCCGTGACCGCGTCCGACAGCAGCACCCCGCTGCCGCCCGCGCCGGTGATGATGACGACGTTGTCGCCTCGCGGGGTGGGCAGGACCGGCAACGCGCGCGCGTACTCCAGCAGGTCGTTCAGACCCGGCGCCCGGATCACCCCGGCCTGCCGGAGGATGTCGTCGTAGACCGCGTCGTCGCCCGCCAGCGCCCCGGTGTGCGAGCCGGCCGCCCGCGCGCCCGCCGCCGTACGCCCCGCCTTCAGCACCACCACCGGCTTCTTCGGCACGACCTCGCGGGCCGCCGCCACGAACGCCCGCCCGTCCTTGAGGTCTTCCAGGTGCATGGCGACGCACTCGGTGTGCGGATCCTCGCCGAACCAGGTCAGCAGGTCGTCCTCGTCCAGGTCCGCCTTGTTGCCGAGGCCGACGATCGCCGACACACCCGTCCGTGTGGTGCGCGCGAAGCCGAGGACGGCCATGCCGATGCCACCGGACTGCGAGGTCAGCGCCACCGGGCCCTTGACGTCGTACGGCGTGCAGAACGTGGCGCACAGGTCCTGCCAGGTGGAGTAGTAGCCGTAGATGTTCGGGCCCAGCAGACGCACGCCGTACCGCTCGGCGATCTCCACCAGCTCCGCCTGGAGCGCGTGCTCGCCGGTCTCCGCGAATCCCGACGGGATGAGCACGGCGTTGGGGATGCCCTTGCGCCCCACCTCCTCCAGCGCCGCGGCCACGAACCGGGCGGGGATGGCGAAGACGGCCACGTCCACCTCGCCGGGCACGTCGGCGACGCTCTTGTACGCCTTGCGGCCCAGGATGTCGTCGGCCCGGGGATTGACCGGGTGGATGTCACCGGCGAACCCGCCGTCGACGAGGTTGCGCAGCACCGAATTGCCGATCTTCCCCGGCTCGTTGGAGGCACCGATCACCGCCACCGCGTTCGGCCGCATCAGCCGGCGCATGGAGGCGAGGATCTCGTCACGGCCGTACGTCCGCCGGGGTTCCGGCCGCCGCTCGGCGAGGAGGATGCGGATGTCGGCGGCGACCGCGCCCCGGTCCGTGGCGATCACCGGATTGAGGTCCACCTCCCCGATCTCGGGAAAGTCCGCGACCAGTCGGGACACCCGCCGGATCTGCTCGGCCAGCGCCCACCGGTCCACCCCGGCCCGGCCGCGGACCCCGCGCAGGACCGGTGCCGCCCGGATGGAGTCGAGCATCGACAGCGCCTCGCCGGCGGAGACGGGAGCGAGGCGGAACGTCACGTCCTTCAGCACCTCCACCAGCACCCCGCCCAGCCCGAACGCCACCACCTTCCCGAAGGCCGGATCGGTGACCGCGCCGACGATGACCTCCTGGCCCGCCGGCAGCAACTCCTGTACCAGCACACCCTCGATACGGGCCCCGGCGTCGTGGGCGCGCGCGTTGCCGACGATCTCGTGGAACGCGGCCCGCACCCGGTCCGCCCCCCGCACTCCCACGACGACCCCGCCGGCCTCGGTCTTGTGCAGTATGTCCGGCGAGACGATCTTCAGCACCACCGGCCCGCCCAGCCGCGCCGCCGCGGCCACCGCCTCGTCCACGTCCCTGGCCAGTTCCTCGCCGGGTACGGCGATCCCGTAGGCCTCGGCGACCACTCTGCCCTCGGGCGCGGTCAGCGCGGTACGGCCCTCGGCCCGCACCGATTCCAGCAGCGCCCGCACCCGGTCCGTCCGGTCCTCGTCCGGCACTCAGATCACCCCGTCCGACTTCAGCAGGCCCAGCTCTTCCTCCGTGAGGCCCAGTTCACCGGCGTAGACCGCTTCGTTGTGCTCGCCGAGCAGGGGCGAGGAGGTCACCTCCACGGAGGAGTCGGAGAGCTTGATCGGGCTGCCGACGGTGACGAACTCGCCGCGCTCGGGATGCGGGACGCGGACCACCATGCCGTCGGCGGCCAGCGAGGCGTCCTCGATGATCTCCTTGGTGGACAGGATCGGGCCGCACGGGACGTCGTGCGCGGTCAGCCGCTCCAGCACCTCCCACTTGGGCAGCGTGGCCGACCACTCCTCGATCAGCTGGAACATCTTGTTCAGCTTCGGCAGCCGGGCCTCGGGCGTGGCCCACTCGGGGTCGTCGGCGAGCTCCGGCCTGCCGATGAGTCCGGTGATCGGCCGCCAGCCGACCGGCTGGACGATGACGTACACGTAGTCGTTCGGGCCGCCCGGCGCGCACTTGACCGCCCAGCCCGGCTGACCGCCGCCGGAGGCGTTCCCCGAGCGGGGGACCTCCTCGCCGAAGTCCTCGTTGGGGTACTCGGCGAGCGGCCCGTGGGCCAGCCGCTGCTGGTCGCGCAGCTTCACCCGGCACAGGTTGAGCACGGCGTGCTGCATGGCCACGTTGACCCGCTGCCCGCGCCCGGTCCGCTCCCGCTGGAACAGGGCCGCGAGGATCCCGGCCACGGCGTGCACCCCCGTCCCCGAGTCCCCGATCTGGGCCCCCGTCGCCAGCGGCGGCCCGTCCTCGAAACCGGTGGTCGCCATCGACCCGCCCATGGCCTGCGCGACGACCTCGTAGGCCTTGAACCGGGTGTACGGGCCGTCCCCGAACCCCTTGATGGAGGCGTAGACGATCCGCGGGTTGATCTCCTGGACGCGTTCCCAGGTGAAGCCCATCCGGTCGACCGCGCCCGGCCCGAAGTTCTCGACCATGACGTCCGAGCGGCGGATCAGCTCGGTGAGGATCTCCTTGCCGCGCTCGGTCTTGGTGTTCAGGGTGATGCTGCGCTTGTTGCAGTTGAGCATCGTGAAGTACAGGGAGTCGACGTCCGGCAGGTCCCGCAGCTGCCTGCGGGTGATGTCACCGGTCGGCGCCTCCAGCTTGACGACGTCCGCGCCGAGCCAGGCGAGCAGCTGGGTGGCGGACGGCCCGGACTGGACGTGTGTCATGTCGAGGACGCGAATGCCCTCGAGTGCCTTGGCGGTCATGGGCGTCCACCTCACTTGTACATCGTCTGGTTCATGGTTCCGGGGGCGTACGCGTCCGGGTCGACCCAGACGTTGATCAGCGACGGCTTGCCGGACTCGCGGGCCCGGCGCAGGGCGGGGCCGATGTCCGCCGGGTCGCGGACCTCCTCGCCGTAACCGCCCAGGATCCGCGCGAACTTGTCGTACGGCACGTCGCCGAGGGTGTTGCCGACCCGCTCGCGGTCCTTGCCGTACTTGGCGGCCTGGCCGTAACGGATCTGGTTCATGGAGGAGTTGTTGCCGACGATGCCGACGAAGGGGAGGTCGTAGCGGACGAGGGTCTCGAAGTCCCAGCCGGTCAGCGAGAACGCGCCGTCACCGAAGAGGGCGACCACCTCCTTGTCCGGGCGGGCCTGCTTGGCCGCGAGCACGAAGGGGATGCCGACGCCGAGGGTGCCGAGCGGGCCCGGGTCCATCCAGTGGCCGGGCGACTTGGGCTGGACGACCTGCCCGGAGAAGGTGACGATGTCGCCGCCGTCGCCGATGTAGACCGAGTCCTCGGTGAGGAAGTCGTTGATCTCGCTGACCAGCCGGTACGGGTGGATGGGGGAGGCGTCCGACCTGAGCTGCGGCAGCCGCTTGTCGAGGGCCGCCTGTTCGACGGCGCGCAGCTCGTCCAGCCACTCCTTGCGCCGCACCGCCCCGCCGTCGGTCCGTCCGGAGGCGGCCTGGGCGACGGCCTTCAGCACCAGTCCGGCGTCGCCGACGATCCCGAGGCCGATGTCGCGGTTCTTGCCCACCGTCCGGTAGTCGAGGTCGATCTGCACGACCGTGGCGGTGGGGGAGAGGCGCCTGCCGTAGCCCATGCGGAAGTCGAACGGGGTGCCGACGACCACGATGACGTCGGCGTGCGAGAAGGCGTACCGGCGGGAGAGCTGGAAGTGGTGCGGGTCCCCGGGCGGCAGGGTGCCGCGTCCGGCGCCGTTCATGTACGCCGGGATGTTCAGGGCGCGCACCAGCTCGACGGCGGCCCCGGTGCCGCGCGTCGTCCACACCTGGCCGCCCAGCAGGATGGCGGGTTTCCGGGCGTGCACCAGCAAGTCGGCGAGCCGCTCGACCGCCTCGGGGTCGCCGGCCGAGCGGGTCGAGGCACGGTAGGCGCCGGCCCGTGGCACCCGGGCCCTCTCGCGCGGCACCTTGGCGTCCAGGACGTCCCGGGGGATCTCCAGGAAGGAGGGGCCGGGAGCGCCGTGGTAGCACTCGCGGAAGGCCATCGACACCATGTCCGCGGCGCGGGCGGTGTCCGGCACGGTCGCCGCGAACTTGGTGATCGGCGTCATCATGTCGACGTGCGGCAGGTCCTGGAGGGATCCCATCTTGTGCTGGCCGAGCGCGCCCTGGCCGCCGATGAGCAGCATCGGGGACTCCGCGCGGAAGGCGTTGGCGACGCCGGTGACCGCGTCGGTCGTGCCGGGGCCGGCGGTGACCACCGCGCAGCCCGGTTTGCCGGTGATCCGGGCGTACCCGTCGGCGGCGTGCGCGGCGACCTGCTCGTGACGTACGTCGACGACCTCGATCCCCTCGTCCACGCAGCCGTCGTAAATGTCGATGATGTGGCCGCCGCACAGGGTGTAGACGCGGTCGACCCCTTCGGCCTTCAGCGCCTTGGCGACGAGGTGACCGCCGGAGATCAGGCCCTGGCCGGGGTGGGCGTCCTGGGTGCCGTCGGGGGTGCCGCCGGGGGTGTGGGGCATGGCGAGGTCCTCTCCCTTGCCGAGCGGTGCGGACAACTGCGTGGCATTGCATACAGCACATTGCATACAGTCGACGAATACTGTATGGACTCGGTTATCCCTCATCCGGGGAACGGTGTCCAGGGGGGTGCGGACACTTTCGGCCACGGCGCGCGACGCATTCCGGTCCGTCGCTCTTTGTGGCGGGGTCGTTGCTGCGCGTGCATGATGGGTCTGCCGTGCAGGTGGGGGCGTCCGCGGCCGTGGCCCGGCGACGGATGCGCAGGTGAAACGCACTCCGAAACCTTGGTATTGTTGTCCATGTCGCCGCGGGGAACACGCCCCGCAAGGCGGCAGGCACCTGGTCCGGGTGGCGGAATGGCAGACGCGCTAGCTTGAGGTGCTAGTGCCCTTTATCGGGCGTGGGGGTTCAAGTCCCCCCTCGGACACCAGCAGAAACCCCAGTTCACCTGGGGTTTTTCTGTTTCTCTGACTGTGGCGTGACCAACCACGTGACCAACAGCCTGGAGACTTCCCAGGTCAGACCAGGGATGACAGGCCGAGTCGGCCAGCACCGGAGGCGGCGAGCTTCCGCGCTCCGTCCTTACGAGAGTGGCCGTACTTGGCCATGGTGTAGCCCGGCGAGTGGTGCCGGACGTTCGCGGAGACCTCTACGGGATTCTCCCCGGCCTCCAGATCGTTCGTGACCTTGCTGTGCCTCCAGTCGTGGATACGGAAGTCCTCCGGCAGGTGCAGACGGTTCCGGAGAGTGCGCCACCGAGCCGAGACCTTCTCCGGGTCCTGCGGGCCGCCCGCCTCGCCCCGGTAGAGCTTGAAGCTGTCCCGAGCAAACACCAGGTCGTGATCCACCCAGGCTGAGCCAAGACGCGCCCTCTCGGCGTCCTGGCGCTGCTTCTGCCACTTCAGAACATTGATCACGGACTGATCCACATAGATCACCGCGTTGTCGTCGCCGTCCTTGGTCAGCTTCCGCAGCCGGTAGGTATTGCCTTCCTCGACCACGACCCAGCCCAGTTCGATGGCCCCCTCATCCCAGTGGATCAGAGACCACTTCATCCCCAGAGCCTCACTGCGCCGCACGCCGGTTGCGGCGTAGACGGTCCACAGCGGAGCATCCCGAAGACAGTGATGAGTCAGGCCGCTGTCACAGGCCCGGTTCCCGCACGGCTGCCACACGCTTTCCAGGAAGCGGGCCGTCTGGCCGTCGTCCAGGGTCGGGTACCTCTGCTCCTGGGCCCGTATCTGCCGGGCCGTGGGCGGGTGGGCCGTCGCTGCCGGGTTGGCCGGGATCAGCTTGGGCACAGCAGCCCCGAGCGCGCCGGACAGGATGTTGTGCACGTGCCGGACACTCTTCGCCCCGAGCGGCTTGCCCTTGTTGGTCGGACACGGGGCCGTCTCCAGCAGCCGGTACAGATCATCAAGCGTGTCATCGGTGACTTCGCACAGCTTCACGCCGCCGATGTGGGGCTTGATGTGCAGACGGATCTTCGTCTCGTACCCGGCCACGGTCGTTCCCTCCTTCCGATGGTTCGCCAGCCACTTGTCGAGCCAGTCACCCAGCTTCATGTCTGAGCGGGCCGCGATCTTGCCCGCCTCATAGTTGCTGTGCCAGTCCCGCAGCGCCTTCTCTGCTGCGGTCTTGGTCGGGTAGTCCCGACCGATCCAGTAACGGATCTTCTTGCCCTGCGCCTTGTCGAAGTGGAGCGGGGTGCGCACACCCCAGGTGTTCGGGCTGCCCTTGCGCGGGATCTCCACCGGAGTCCCCCCGAGCCCGTTACCGCGCTTTGCCAAGGTGTCAGTCGCCTTCCTGGTCCTGGTGCCACTGGGTGAGGATCGAGGACGCCTTTTCTGTGAGCTTCTGGCCGTCCCACAGCCCGAGTTCCTTAGATCGTTTGATGCGCTCGGACATGGTGGCCTTGCCGATGCCCAGACGGCCGGCCAGCTCCCGCTGGGGCGCGGTCGTACCGGTCGCACGCATCCGGACCAGCTCCGCGACGAGAAGCGTGTAGTCCTCCTCGGTCCGGCAGCGAGCCGGAACGGGGTACGGGTCGTTCATCGCCCTGTCTTCCTGCTGGGCAAGCGCCGCACGGGCTCCCGCCTTGATCTCCGCCAGCGGGATCTGTCGCAGCAAGGTGGCGGGGATGCCGTCGGTCTCCAGAGCCTGATCCATGAGCCGGACGATCTCGTTCTCGTCCGGTCCGCCGATGTTGAGCCGGATCGTCAACTGGGACGGCCCCGTGAAGGGGGCGGCGACGGGACAGCGCGCTTCGACCAGCCAAGGTCCGTGGACCTCACGCCAGACGATCTCTGTCCCTTCGCGCTGCCACTCCGGGCCCGCGTCGTGTGGTGTTGGTGTGTTCACAAGACTGACCATAGCAGAAACCGAACCTATGGCAGCAGGTTCGGACATGTGAGGATCACCACCACTCCGAACTGCACGCAACTGGTTCGGCATGGTCCAAACTGAAGGTGAGGGAGGCGGACAGCCGCCGCTCGGAACAAGGGGAGGGCTATGCAGCACAAGCTGATGACCGTGGACGATGTCGCCGCCTACCTGAGCAAGCCCCGTTCTTGGGTGTACGGGAACTGGAAGGCCGAACAGATCCCGTTCCGCAAGGTGGGTCAGTCGCTCCGGTGCCGTCCTGCGGACCTGGACCGCTGGCTGGATGAGCAGGGGGCGGAGTGACCGAGGTCTATCCGCGCCGCCAGGTCGCTGCGACCCATGACGTGAAGACTGAGTGGACCCGATCCCTGTTCGATGCCTTCGGGCCGGGTGGACTACTGGCCCGAGAAGCACCCGAGTTCGGGCGTGAACATCTGCTGTGGGCCCTGGCCCAGCTTCGGCATACGAACGGCCGTACCGGCCTGATGTTCACCGGGGATACGACGATCGCGGATGAGCTGGGCTACAACACGAACGATCACCCTGGGAAGAGGTGCCGGGAGGTGCTGACGCGGTTCGGGTTCTTCACCCAGCAGGGCAAGCAGGGGCGGGCGGCGAAGCTCCGCCTGTCGGTGCCCCTGGAGCTGCTGGACGATGAGCAGACCTACCCTGCGCTAGCGAACTCCGTGGATGCTGAGGTCATCACCGTGGCCGACACTATGCCGAGCAAGCCCAGGAAGAAGACAGCGCCGAAAAACGGAGCGTCACGGCCGGCTGAACCCTCCGAGACGGGAAGCGTCGAGGTCTGTCCAGCCCACCCGGGAGGGGACTGCCCTGATCCCACCGACCCGTTCAGCGCGGCACCACCCTGGGGCCCGGTGGTCTGTCGGACTGCCCTTGGCGTGTAGTGCTCCCATTTTCCCGTTGGACCGGGGACTTAGTTAGTAGTTGATAGTACGTAGCTCATAGAGCGTAGGTAGTAGTGAGTAGGGGCCCCTCTGCCGGGGCCCTCTCTCGTTACACGCTTCTTCCTTTGGACCCTGAAAGGTCCTGGACCAGCCCAGGCAAGTGGAGCTACGTCGGCGTAGGCGGACGAAGCATCCCTACGCTGTCCTTGGGCAGGACGCACCTGCCGGGCTGCGAAGGCAGCCCACCAAGAGAGCCTGGGGGGCTGGACATGACCAAGATCAAGATTGAGGGCCTGGAGACGTATCAAGGGCTGCTCGAACTGGGTGGCTACACCTACATCGTTGAGCAGACGATCGGGCGCACCCTCCGCGATCAGGCCAAGGCGATGGAAGAGAAGGCCAAAGAGCCAGGGATGAGTGATGTTGGAGCCGAGGTGTATACCGCTCGTGCCAAGGAACTTCACTCCGTGGCGGACAAGCTCGCAGAGCTGGTGAAGGTGATCAAAGAGGCGTCAGCCTGATCTTGCCGTAGCGAGCGAGCTGACACACACGTGATGTGATTCGCGTCCCACTTGCCTAATCGGGCGTCCCAGACTGGACACGTTGACACCGACATCATTAGTGAGAGCAGGTCTCCTGTGGTGTCCGTCTCACTTCACTGCTCATCGGGGCGCATTTGCGCGACAGGACACATACATCAATAGTGAGAGCCCATCTCACGGGACTTGATTGACCCCGGCCACCTTGGCCGGGGTTTTCTTTATGCTTGCCGTCGCGCATTCCTGCATGACTGGAATGGAGTCATCAATGTTTGATCGTCACTTCTTCGCTGCCCGCCGTGCGGCTCTAGGGCTTTCCGTAGAGGCCCTGGCTGAGCGAATGCGCGTAGCCCCGTCCACTGTGCGCCGCTGGGAGTCCGGCGAAACGTGCCCGAGTCTCCGCACCCTTGCACTGGCCGCCAGGCATCTCCGAACCTCTCTCACCTCACTCATGGCTGAGACAGAGACCGACCGGGTCGCTTAAATCCGATCCCTAGTTAGGAGGTGTCGCATGAGCGACACAGAACCGATTCCCAAGGCCATGCCGGCCGCCCCTTCCGACCCTGTCCGAGCCCAGGTCGAGCGGGAGTATTCCGGGAAGCTGGCACGGGCTGAACTCAAGGGCTATGCCGCTCAGGCCGGAATCAATCTCCCGGATGGGTTCACCGAATACCTGGACGGCTCGAAGCTGCTCGGTGAAGACGGCAAGCCTTCAGCCGAGGCTATGGACAAGGCCCTGGCGCCTTTCAAGCCAAAGAATCCGGCGTTCCCTCATCTTGCAGGCAGCGGCCCCAACCGCAGCGGTGGCCCATTGTCTGAGCCCCGCCGCGTTTCTCTCGACGTTCGTAAGCGATAACTAGGAGCACTCGATATGACTCTTGCCTACCAGCAGCCCGGCACCACGACCTTCATTCCGGAAATTTTCGACGCCGACCTCATTACACAGTTCGATCCGCTTCTTGTCTGGGCGTCCCCGTTTGTAGCGAATAACAAGTATGAGGGTGAGATTCGGCAGAAGGGCGATGTCGTCCACATCAACAGCCTTCTTCGGCCGACCGTGGGCGATTACACGATCGCTGACGGGATGACGGCCCAGCGGCCGGAAACCGTGGACCAGGCGCTGACCATTACTGAGGCGAAGTACCTTCAGGTTCTCGTGGAGGACGCGGAACGGGTTCAGCTTGCCGGGGGCCTTGACTCGCCCATCAACCAGCAGATGATCCGGGCCCTGGCCCGTGAGGCTGACACCTTCATGGGCAACATCATCGCCACTGGGGCGACGGCGCTTCCGGCCATCACTCCGACCGCTGCCAACATCCCTCAGAGCCTCTACAGCGCGATCCTGGACATGATGCTGGCCCTGGATGACAACGACATCCCGGCAGGCCGTTACGTGGTCGTCTCGCCCCGCGTGAAGCGATACCTCATCGAGCATCCGGCCGTGGCCAACGCTGCCGCGTACGGCGAACGTGGCGTGACTGCCAACGGTGTTGTTGCTCGGCTTGCTGGCTTCACCATCCTGACGACCACGGCCATGCCTGCCGGTGTCGATATCGTGGCGGGTCACTCTGAGTTCGCCACCTACGCGAGCCAGTTCACCGGCTTCCGCGAGGGACAGTCGGAGAAGTACCGCGCTGACTACATCGACACCCTTCACCTGTATGGCGGGAAGATCGTGCGGTACCCGGAGCTGGACACCAAGAAGGCCGACAGCACCTTTGATGAGTCGAAGCCCACCAAGGGAATCGTCAAGGCTGCCGTCACCTGGCCCACTTCCTGACTTTCAATTGATTCGGGCCCCTGCACGCCGCAGGGGCCCAACCCTATTCACTCTCTGTGGATCAGAGGCGATGCCGGCCACCGACTTGCCGTGATGAGAACTGACAGCCGAATGTGCCTACTGGTGTCCTTTTACTGTTTCCGGGACACCAGCCCTCAAAAAAGTGACCAACGTCTCTCATTTTCGCCTCTTTGGTCCTCCTGGTGCCCCTTTCGGGGCCGTATCCGACGCCATTTTGAACCCTGGTTTGCAGAACAGAGCCGCGTCCGAAAATTTGAAACCCGTACACATACGGAGGACCGCACCCCCGGTGGGGGTGCAGGTAATGAATAAAGGCATTACCCCCGTTATTCATAAACATTTGAGTAATGCTTCAGTTATTCGTTAGTTACCATTCCGTGATAGAGGTACGGAAGAATGGTGGTCAAGCGGGGAAGCCGTAGAGCAGCGCTCCGGACCCTCACTCAGACTTCCGCACTAACGAAGGAATGCAGCGCTATGCGTAAGACGGTGCTTGTGCCGGTTGAGTACACCTTTTGCGATGCACACATTGCGCGTGACGGTTCTGAGGTTGAGGCCACTTCATCACTGACACTCGGTAAGGACACCTGGCACCTGTGCCTTGAACACGATGTTTCGTTCGGCAGGTACCTCTGTGACGCTCTGGGCGCTCCGTCTGAGCGTGAGGCCGTCCAGACCGAGCCTGAGTCCGTGCCGGTCGTTGAAGCTCTCTCGGAGCCGGAGCCGGAGCCGGAGTTGGAAGCGGTTCCCGTGGTGGAGTCCGACCCCGAGCCGGTTCCGTCCGTGATGATCGCTGGTGAGGTTCCGGGATACGACTGGGAGGACGCACGGGAAGCGGTTCGCCGCATGGGCTACGAGGTAGTTGGGCGAGCGGACGCCACGACCTGTCTCCTGATCCTGGGCGATGGGGGCGACCGGAACGCCACCAAGCTGCGGGACGCTTCCGAGCGTGGCATCCCTGTGATGGATGTGCGGGAACCGGGACTCTTCAAGTCGGCTGTTCGCTCGGGTGAGTTGGTCGGTGGCGACCCGCTTCCGGAGCCTGCCAAGGTCGACCGCTCCGGGATGAGCGAGCGAGAGCGCAACCGTGCTGTCCGGGCATGGGCGCGAGAGAACGGCTACGCCGTGCCCACAAACGGACGCATCCCCATGCATGTCCGTCACGCCTACGAGCTGACCCATCGGGACTCATCCGAGGGAAAAGCGGCAGCGGCGTAACCGTCGCCCCCGCTGTGCCGGGCGTCGAGTACGCCCGGCCTCCCCGGCCAAAGGCCACCCAACCAACCCTGTTCGAGATTGAGGCAGCATGAGCACCCCCGTTCTGTACGGTCCCATCGGTCGCGCGGTTCGCAGAATCGCCCCGTTCGTTGAAGCGGACCCCTTGGGGGTGTATGTGGCCGCCCTTTCGATGTGGTCAGCCGCTATCGGTGGCTCGGTCAAGGTGTCCTCCCGTGGCCCCCGGCCCGTGCTGTTGTGGTCCGCTCTGGTGGCCGGTACAGGGCGCGGTAAAGGAACCGCGCTCCGGGCCGCTCATCACGTCCTGGACAAGGCTCTGGGCCGCTTCCTATCCACGCACACCACATCCGGGATCACTTCCGGAGCAAGCATGGTGAACCACTTGTGGGAGCAACAGGAAGCTACGGCCGAGACCGAGCACGGGCGGGACGTGAGGGCGTTCGTGTGCGAGGAAGAGTGGTCGGAAGTACTCCGCAGGGTGAAGCGGGACGCGTCGTTCACGACCAAACTGCGGACCGCATGGGATGGGGCGGCGCTGCGCAACACGACCAAGGATGAGGCGCAGGAAGTACGCGACCCCGCCATGGTTCTGCACTGTCATGTGACGCCCTCTGACTGGTCGAAGTACGTGGGCGAATCGGAAGCGGCCGGAGGCTCGTACAACCGCATCCTTCCCTTCCTGCTGGGGTCCGTGCCCCTGCTGGATGACGACCGGGTGACCCTGCCCGATGTGGACGGGCCGGAGCTGGCCGACGCTTACGGGTGGGCGACTGCCCGGCCGCGTGTGATCACGCTTGCAGAAGACGCCCGGCCGCTGTGGCGGGTGGTTCGCCGGTACGCCCGCATCCTGGGTGAGACCCTGCCCGAAGGGCAGGCAGTGTTCATCGAGCGGACGGCAGAACAGACGCTCCGAGTTGCGGCCTGCCTGGCAGCCTCGGAGTGTGCGGAGACGATCACGGAAGAGATGCTGTCGGCCGCGTTCAGCTTGGTTCGCCGGTCGGTGCAAGACACCGTACGGATCACCAAGGGAGCGACCTCCCCGAAGGTGAAGCGGCAGCCGCTCAGCCTTGAGGACAAGGTACGGGCCCGGATCGAGATGCACGGTGGGCGGGCCACTTCCTCCCAGGTGCTCCCATTCGTCGGGGCAACGGCGGCTGAAGTGAAGGCACTGCCCGGAATCGTCGTGACCGTGGAACGGTCGGGGAAGACCGGTCGGCCGGCCACCGTTTTCACGGTCCGCGGTGACGGTTCCGAAAACGGAGCGTCGACAGAAACGGTTGCGGAGCCGATGCCGGCCGAGCCGGAGCGTGAGCAGAACCGCGCACGGGTTGTCCGTCTGGACGCTTACCGCCCGGAACCGAAGCAGGCTCCGCAGCCAGCGCCCGAACTGAAGCGGTCAGAAGTCGTCGGTAGTACGAATCCGTTCCTCGCGTTGCTCTGACCAAACGAAAGTGAGCCCCGGCCTCAAGGCCGGGGCTTCTTAGTTGCTTCGACTACCTCACCGGGCAGGCCAGTTCGGGCATTGAGCGGTTCGGGGAACACGTCACAACTGCCAGGGATAGGTAGGAAGGGCGTTCGAGGTAGAAGCCCAGTGACACATCTGTGCCGGACTTCAGCCGCTCGGCCGTGGAGTTGACCAGTTGGGCCAGGCTGGTGGTGTCCCGGTCACGCTCGGAGGCGAACCGGGGCGCATACTCGGCCAGCCGTTCCCCGATCCACGCTGCCGCTTCCTTCGCCTCATCCCAGGTGCCACGAACTAAGGAACGGGGCTTGATGAGCCAGTACGCCGTTTCGATCGGTGGCAGATCGGATGTCGGAAACTCGGCCACCACTTCCCGGTAGCGCTTGAGTAGTTGCTCTGCCTTCACGTCCTCATCAGACACTGGAGCCGGTGGAGGCTCAGGGTGTGGGGGGCGCCGTAGGGCCTCATTGTCGAAGCGCTCTTTTGGGCCGGACCATAGGTAGCCGTGGTGGTGCACCAGTCGTTCCCGTTCGAGTGGTGCCAGCCGGGCCGAACCCAGGGACGGGGGATGGACTCGGCCCGGCTGGCGTGAGGGGGAGGATCAGATGTTCAGGCCGAAGCGCGCCGGGTCGATACCGGCCGCGTCCAGCTCCTCCGTGGTGAACCGCAGCGGCTGCGCCTCCGGCCGCTTGCTGTCACCCAGGGCCCAGGCGTCCTCGCCGATCCGGGCCAGGGTCACGCACCCCTCCGTACAGGGGCCGCCGCACGCCTGGACGAACGAGGCCCTGCTGATGTCGAGCGCGTACAGGTCGGTTCCGTTCTGCATCACTGCACCTTCCTGCTCAACTAATCGCGGTCATGGCTGACCGCCGCCGCCCACGCGGGGCGGGAGTCCAAGGCATGGAGCACGCTTCAGGTCCTGGAGCGCTTGCCGGAGCCGGTACAGCGCCAGCACTTGCAGGGAGGCCACGCGTTCGTCATCAGAGGAGGGAGGTCATCGGTAGCAAATACGGCCTGCTCGGAACCCCAGGTCTGACCCGAGTCATGCGATACCCGAAGCGTCATCAAGGGGCGCTCCCTCACGAGCTGGGCGTAGGTCTTCCCGCTCATGATCAGTGCGCCCTCTCCTGGTGCTGACGCAGCTCCACGTTCGCGTCAGATACGGCGCTGTAGTCGCCTCTGGAGCGGGCGTTCTCTCTGCTGACCGAGAGGGACAGACAGTCCGAGCAGCCAGGCACGGCGGAGGGCTCGGCCGGTAGCTCGGCCAGGTGGTAGCCCTGCGGCTTCTGTGACATTGCTTCCTCCCCGGCTCATCTGGCGCGATGCGAGGACGCTAGGAGGCGACGCGTCCGGGGCTCTACGAACTTGCATGAGCTTGCACGCCAATTTTGCTGGCTGGCAGCAGTATTGACGGTGTATCCGCAGTTCAACCAAGCTGATGCAAGCCCGAGCAAGCACCTAGTCGAGGGAGCCAGATATGGCCGTAGAGTTTGTTGGAATCGACCCCGACACAGACCGGGACCACTGCCCCACCGTGTGGGCGGACGTGGAAGCTCACGAGATCTTGTTGCAGGGGTGGAAGCCGAGCACCGAGACTCAGGCGGAGTGCGAGGCGAGCAGCCCCGCGAACGGTCCGGTGCCTGACAGTGAAGCGATCGTCAGGATTCCGGCCCGGATGATCCCGATGATCAGGGAGGCGTGTGATGCCGTCGAGCGTGCCCAGCTTCGCTGAGCTGCTTGGCCAGTGTGACCGGTCAGCCGTCCATCTGGAGCTGCGCGACTGTTACGCCCCGACGGACCGGTTCGAGGCGTGGAAGCGGGGTGAGCGAATCAACTGGGAGGATCGCGATTCCTGGTGGCATCCCTATGACCAGTTGATCGCGGATACGGTGGCCCGGGGTGTATCCGTCCGCCGGGCTCGGGTCGTCTCCGAGCCCGTATCGGAGTACATCCGCTGGGAGCACTACGTCACCCACGCCAACATCACGGCGGGCGAGGAGGTTCGGTGGCTCCCACGGCGACGGGCCACAGACATCCCCCTGCCGGGAAATGACTTCTGGCTGTTCGACGGCGCGCTGCTCCGGGTGCACCACTTCTCTGGTGACGGCGTGGTGGTCGAGGACGAAATCACGGCTGACCCGGAGACCGTGAAGCTGTGCTCCACTGCCTTCGAAGCAGTCTGGGAGCGAGCGACCCCGCACCACCTGTACAACATCTGACGAAAGCCAGCTCCATGCCCCCGCATCCCTCCTCAAGCGTCCAGAAGGCCCGCGAACACCTCGCCGGCCGTCTCCGTGAGATTCGGAAGGATGCCGGGATCAGCGGGCGGGAGCTGGCCGTCAGGTGCGGTTGGTCAGAGTCGAAGTCGTCCAGGATCGAGAACGCCAAGACGCCTCCCTCTGACTCAGACATCAAAGCCTGGTGCCGGGCCTGTGCCGCTGAAGATCAGGTCCCCGACTTGATTGCTGCCAACAGGCAGTCCGCCGATGCTCATGTGCAGTGGAAGCGACTTCAGCGGAGCGGTCTCCGTCGCCTGCAAGAGTCCACAGGCGACCTCTACCAACAAACAAAGATGTTCCGCGTCTACGTTTCTGACGTGATCCCTGGGTTCCTTCAGACACCCGGATACGCCACTGCCCTCTTGTCCTCCATCGCAGACTTCCGGGGAACGCCGGACGACGTGAGTGATGCGGTCGCGGCCCGCATGAGGCGTAACCAGGTGCTAAGCAACGGCGCCCGGCGGTTCTCGTTCGTTCTGGAAGAGGCGGTGTTGCGGTACCGGCTGTGCAGCGCCGAGACCATGGCGGCACAGCTTGGCCACCTGCTCGGCATAATGGATCTTCAAAATGTCGCCGTAGGCATCGTGCCGTTCTCCGAGCAACGGACTGTATGGCCCATGCCGACCTTCACGATCTTCGACGACACCAGGGTGCACGCGGACACGCTGGATGCTGCCTCCACCCTCACACAGCCCAGCCAGGTCGAGCTGTACGCCCGCGCCTTTGAGCGGCTGGCGCAGGGGGCCGCACGGGGAGCTGCGGCGCGTTCCCTGATAGCTGGTGCGTTGGCATCCCTGGACTGAGTGAGCATCGTCCTTGAACGGGTTGGACACGTGACCAACGCATGACCAACAGCGGCCAGGAACGGGCAGAAACAGCAGGTGAGCATGACCAACCTCCACGGCCTCGAAGGCGGCTCGTGGGGCGTGTTCTCGCAGGTCAGCTAACTAATGGGCTGGTGCCCGAGTGGAGAGTTCAAGTCCCCCCTCGGACACCAGCGGAAGACCCCAGTCGATCTGGGGTCTTTCTGTTTCTCCAGGGATGACAGGGCCATACGGGCAGCGCTGGAAGCGGCCGGCTTCTTCGCGTCGCGACGAGCGGGCCACCCCCTTTCGGAGTCGCCGGAGAGTGGGCCGGTATTGCAATGGATGGTCCAAAACCGTAGGCTCCGGGTATGGCCCGACCGAGGACGTTCGACGAAGAGCAGGCTCTGGACGCGGCGATGCGGACCTTTTGGCGGAAGGGGTACGAGGCCACCTCCACCGAGGATCTGTGCGCCGCCACCGGACTGGGGCGCAGCAGCATCTACAACACCTTCAAGAGCAAGCGCGCCCTGTTCCAGCGTGTGCTGCACCGGTATCTGACCACCATGAACGCGGGGCAGCTGGCCGTGCTGGAGGATCCGGCGCTCAGTGGGGCCGACCGGATCCGCGCCCTGATCGCGCGGGTGCTCGACGGTGACGCCGAGAACCGGCCCACCGGTCGCAGCCTGGGCTGTCTCGGTGTGAACACCACCGTCGAACTCGCCGGGCGTGACGCCGTCGCGGCCGGGATGCTGGAGCGCGACACGGCTCGTCGGCTGGACGCCCTGCGTGCCGCCGTCGAGGCGGGCCGGCGGGACGGCAGCATCACCTCCGCCCGGGACGCGGGCGACCTCGCCCGGTTCCTCAACGCCACCATCGCCGGCCTGCGCGTCTCCGCCCAGGGCGGGGCCGACCGGGCCGCCCTGGACGCCATCGCCGCGATCGCCCTCGATGCGCTGACCGCCTGACCCGCCCGGCTGTCGGGTCGGGGATGGCGTGACGTGGTCCTTGCCGCTGACCGATTTTTGAACTGATCCATCCAAAACTCCTGCCCTGCGAATCCACACGTCCCTGTTTTGGACAGGCCGGTACATAACTGATCCACCCGCCGCCGAACCGGCGCGGGTCCAAACCCGAAGGAGTCCCTGCCGTGCCCCGTGCCGTCTACGTCCTGGCGCTCGGCATCTTCGCCATGGTGACCAGCGAGTTCGCGGTCGCCGGCCTGATGCCGCAGATGGCCGCCGGACTGCATGCCACCGTTCCGCGGATCGGCTATCTCATCACCGCGTTCGCCGCCGCCATGGCCCTCGGCGGCCCCGTGCTCACCGTGGCGGTGATGAAACTCCCGCCCCGCACCGCCCTGCTGGTGCTGTTCGCCGTCTTCCTGGCCGGCAACGTGCTCGCCGCCACCGCGACCGGCTACGGCGCCATGCTCGTCGCCCGCATCGTGACCGGCGTCGCCTCCCAGGCCTTCTTCGGCGTCGCCATCTCGCTGTGCGCCCGGCTCACCCGGCCGGAGACCAGGGGCCGGGCCGTCGCCGTGGCCATGAACGGGCTGATGCTCGGCACCCTGCTCGGGCTTCCGCTCTCCACCCTGATCGGCGAACGGCTCGGCTGGCGCGCCGCGTTCTGGGCCGTC
>NZ_JACBWZ010000480.1 GCF_013870595.1 Streptomyces sp. WELS2
CGGCACCCCGGCCAAGCCCGGCAAGCCCAAGCCCAAGCCCAAGCCCAAGCCCAAGCCCGACAAGCCGAAGGCCACTCCGTCCCGCACCGCAAGCCCTTCTGCGTCCCCCTCCCGTACGCCCCAGCCCCCGGCCCCGGCCCCCTCCTCCCCCGCGGACACCGTGGCGCGGGAGGCCGCCGTCGAGGCGGAGGTGCTGAAGCTGGTCAACGACGAGCGGGCGAAGTCCGGGCTCGGCGCGCTCGCGGCGAACTCCGCGCTGACCGGACTGGCCGAGGCGTTCAGCGACGACATGGCCGCGCGGGGCTTCTTCGCGCACACCGACCCGGACGGCAGGTCGCCGTGGGACCGGGCGGCGAAGGCCGGGATCACCGGTCTCGGCGCGGAGAACATCGGCCGCGGCCAGGCGGACGCGGCGGCCGTGCTGGCGGCCTGGATGGACAGCCCCGAGAATCGGGCCAACATCCTGAACCCCGGCTTCACGACCGTCGGCGCCGGTGTCCACCTCGGTCCGGGCGGCCCCTGGTGGACCCTGGAGTTCGGGAGCTGAGCCGGCCGGCCGGGGGCGCTGGGGTTCGGTAGCCGAGCCGGCCGGCTCCGGTACACCGGCCGGGCCGTCCGGGTTACGCCGCCGCCTGCCCCAGGGCGAAGACCCTCGCCGTCTGCGCCACCCGGCGGCCGAGGTGCTCGGCGGTGGCGATGTCGGCCTTGTGGACGCCCTCGGGGCCCTGGTCGTTGTCGGACTGGGCGGCGGCGCCGGCGAAGAAGCCGAGGCGGTTGAGGTCGTTCTCGGAGGCGGTGCTGCTGTTCCAGCCGGGGAGCAGACCGAGGCTGACCCAGTGCATGCCGTGCTGGGCGGCCAGCGTCTGGAAGAACTGGAGGGTGTGCAGCTTGTCGCCGCTCTTGGACGCCGAGTTGGTGAAGCCGGCGGCCAGCTTGTCCTGCCAGTCCCGGCCGGACCAGCGCCGGGCGGTGGCCTCGGCGAAGACGTGGAAGGCGCCGGAGGCGGTGCCCATGTAGGTGGGCGAGCCGAAGACGATCGCGTCCGAGCGGTCCAGCGTCTCCCACTGGGCGTCGGTGATCTCGTCCACCTTGATCAGGTGCGTCTCGGCCCCGGCGTCGGCGGCACCGGCGCCGACGGCCTCGGCGAGGACGGCGGTGTGGCCGAAGCCGGAGTGGTAGGCGATGGACACCACGGGCGTGGTCATGGGGACTCCTCAAAAAGGGCAGCGGGATACGGCGCGCTCGGACTGGAGCGCGATCCGTCTGCGGTAACCAAAGGAAAGCACTAACCATAAGTTAGTGCAACCTCGCGGTAAGCGCTGCGTGGGCGTACCCTTGGGGTATGACGGCCACCCCCCAGGACCACGACGACCTCGCGTACAACGTCTTCGCCAAGGCCTGCCCGTCGCGCGGCACGCTGGAGCACGTCACGGGCCGCTGGGGCGGGCTGACGCTCGGCGCGCTCCACGAGGGGTCCCTGCGCTTCAACGAGCTGCGCCGGCGCGTCGACGGGGTGAGCGAGAAGATGCTGTCCCAGACCCTGCACGCGCTGGAGCGGGACGGCCTGGTGCACCGCGAGGCGCAGCCGACGAACCCGCCGCGCGTGGACTACGAGCTGACACCGCTGGGCCGCCGGGTCGCCGAGCGGCTGCTGGCGCTCATCCACTGTGTGGAGGGCGCGATGGACGACGTCCTCGCGGCCCGGGCGCGCTACGACGAGACGCGCGGCGCCCTCTGACACCTGGGGCAGAAGTAGCTGGACCGGTTCATCCAGGGGCGGCGCCGCATGGGGGTGCCGCACCGCTTGCACGGCAGTCCCTCACGGCCGTACGCGTCCAGGGACCGGTCGAAGTAGCCCGACTCGCCGTTGACGTTGACGTACAGGCTGTCGAAGCTGGTGCCGCCGACGGCGAGGGCCGCGTTCATCACATCGCGTACGTGGCCGAGGAGTTCGGCGGTGACGGGGCGGGTGAAGTTCGCCGTCGGGCGTTCGTAGTGGATACGGGCGCGCCACAGGGCCTCGTCCGCGTAGATGTTGCCGACGCCGCTGATCAGCGACTGGTCCAGCAGCGCCCGCTTGATGGTGGTCCGCTTGCGGCGCAGCGCCCGATGGAAGGCCTCGTCGTCGAAGAGCGGGTCCAGCGGGTCGCGGGCGATGTGCGCGATGACGTCGGGCAGGCCGTCCGCGGTGTTGTCGTGCAGCGACAGCCCGCCGAAGGTGCGCTGGTCCACGAAGCGGAGTTCGGTGCCGAGCCGGTCGGCGAACCGGATCCGGATGCGCAGGTGCTTCTCGTCCGGCGCGTCGTGGGGCTGCACCAGCAGCTGCCCGCTCATGCCGAGGTGGGCGAGGACGGACTGGCCGGTCTCCTCCAGCGGCAGCCACAGGTACTTGCCGCGCCGGCGGGGCGTGCCGATGTGGTGGCCCTTGAGCCGGTGCGCGAAGTCGTCGGGGCCGGCGAGGTGCCGGCGGACGGCGCGTGGGTGCAGCACCTCGGTGTCGGCGACGGTCCGGTGGGCGACCCAGCGCTCCAGGCCGCGCCGGACGACCTCGACCTCGGGCAACTCGGGCATCGGAACCCCCCGTGAGAACCGTACGGACCGGTGGACGGTACGAGCGCCCGCGCCGGCGGGGCCGGGCGGGCGCTCGGGTGCTGCCTTCGTCAGGCGGTGGCGGAGGACGCGCCGGCGTCCTCGACGGACGTCCCGGCCGCCTCGACGGCTTCGTCGGCCGTCTCGCGGACGGGCTCCCCGACCGCCTCGGCGGCGGCTTCGTCGGCCGTCTCGCGGACGGGCTCCTCGGCCGCTTCCTTGGCCGCCTTGGCGCGTTCGTCCGCGGCGGCACGGATGGACCGCCAGGCGGACTCGGCGGCCTGCTGCTCCGCCTCCTTCTTGCTGCGGCCGGTGCCGGTGCCGTACGAGACGCCTCCGACGCGGGCGGCAGCAGTGAAGGTCTTCTCGTGGTCGGGGCCGGTCTCCGTGACCAGGTACTCGGGCACGCCGAGCCCCTCGATCGCGGTCAGCTCCTGGAGGGAGGTCTTCCAGTCCAGGCCGGCTCCGAGGTTGGAGGACTTCTCGATCAGCGGGTCGAACAGGCGGTGCACCAGTTCGGAGGCCGCGTCGAGGCCCTGGTCGAGATAGACCGCACCGATCACCGCTTCGAGGGTGTCGGCGAGGATGGACGCCTTGTCCCGGCCGCCCGTGCCCTCTTCACCCCGGCCGAGCCGGATGAAGGCGCCCAGGTCCAGGCCGCGGCCGACCTCCGCCAGCGCACGCGAGTTGACCACCGCGGCCCGCAACTTGGCCAGCTGGCCTTCGGGCAGGTCGGGGTGGGTGCGGTACAGCGTGTCCGTGACGACGAGGCCGAGCACGGAGTCCCCGAGGAACTCCAGCCGCTCGTTCGTCGGCAGACCGCCGTTCTCGTACGCGTAGGAACGGTGGGTCAGCGCTCGCACCAGAAGGGCGGACTCGACCTGGTAGCCGAGCCGCCCTTCCAGAAGCGTGTGGGACGAGGCCTGCGGACTACCCCCGCGCTGGCGGGGACTAGCTGCTTTCGCGTCAGTCATCGGGCCTCTCACCAGCCACTCAGACTTCGAGGACCTGGCGCTTGTTGTAGGTGCCGCAAGACGGGCACGCGATGTGCTGCTGCTTGGGCTCGTGGCAGCGCTCGCACGCAACCAGGGTGGGGACCGCAGCCTTCCACTGCGACCGGCGGTGGCGCGTGTTGCTGCGCGACATCTTCCGCTTCGGAACAGCCACGGCTACTTCTCCTGCTTCTCGTCGACGCCCGCTTCGGCGCCGCTCATCTCGTCCTTCTCGCCGTCCGTCATGGTGCCGGCGAGTCCCTGCAAAGCCGCCCAACGGATGTCGACGGCGTCATGGTGGTGGTCCGGGTCGTCCGCGAGCCGCACTCCGCATTCGGAGCACAGACCCGGGCAGTCGTCCTGGCACACCGGCTGCATCGGCAGTGCGAGCACCACCGCATCGCGCAGCAGAGGTTCGAGGTCGATCAGACCGTCCTCGACAAAGAACCTGTCCTCGTCGTCCTCGGCGTCGTCGCCCGGTTCCGCGATCACACGGCCCCGGTCGTCGGCGTCAGGGTACGAGAACATCTCCTGGAAGTCCGCTTCGAGCTCCAGCCCGACCGGCTCCAGACACCTTACGCACTCCCCCTCGGCCGTTGCACGGGCGGTGCCTGTGACAAGCACCCCTTCCATGACCGACTCGAGGCGGAGGTCGAGCTCCATCGGGCTGCCTTCCGGCACTCCGATGACTCCCTGGATGCCGAGATCCCGGGGAGCGTCGATCTCACGGGTCAGGCGCTGCAGCGCGCCAGGACGCCGGCCCAGCTCGTGCGTGTCGATCACGAGGGGGTTGCGGTGGTCGAGGCGGGCGTTGGGAGCCATTCCTGCTTTCGATCTGCGAACTCGAAGGGACGCGGCCCGGCGGTGTCCCCGGGCAGCGGTGATCGCGGGCATGCGCGACCGAACAGCCAGGATACTGGACCTTTCGCTCAGCGCCCAATCCGGTCCCGGCTACAGGCCCCGGCCCTGCTCGTACGCCCGCAGTTGCTCCGCGCTGATCATGCTGGTGTCGAAGAGGCTGGTCTCGTCCAGGGCGTAGCCCTGCTGGGGCTGGGCGTGCGGGGACTGGTGGTCCTGCTGGGGCTGATGGGCCTGCGCGGGCTGGTGGGTCTGCTGGGGCTGGTGGGTCTGCTGGGTGCCGTAGCCCTGGTAGCCGTAGGGGTCGGCCTGTCCGTAGCCGTACGGGTCCTGGGCCGGCGGGTACTCCGGCTGCTGCGGGAAGCCCGTGTACGGGTCCGGCTGCC
>NZ_JACBWZ010000481.1 GCF_013870595.1 Streptomyces sp. WELS2
GGCCCCGACGCTGTTGATGGCCCGTCAGCCGGCTGGTCGGCGCGCGCGGACCGGCTGTGGCACGGCGGTGGCGGCCGTTGCCGGGCCGGGACATGCCCGGGCTGCTCAGCCGAGGGCGCGGTCCAGGTTGAAGGCGGCGCTGATCAGGGACAGGTGCGTGAAGGCCTGCGGGAAGTTGCCCTGTTGCTCGCCGGTGCGGCCGATCTCCTCGGCGTACAGGCCGAGGTGGTTGGCGTAGGTGAGCATCTTCTCGAAGGCCAGCCGCGCCTCGTCGAGCCGGCCGGCCCGCACCAGCGCCTCGACGTACCAGAACGAGCAGATGGAGAAGGTGCCCTCGTCGCCGCGGAGGCCGTCGGGGCTGACCTTCGGGTCGTAGCGGTAGACGAGGGAGTCGGAGACGAGGTCCTCGGTGAGGGCGTCCAGGGTGGACAGCCACTTGGGGTCGGTGGGGGCGATGAACTTGGCGAGGGGCATCATCAGCACCGAGGCGTCGAGGACGTCGGCGCCCTCGTACTGGACGAACGCGCCCCGCCGGGCCGACCAGCCGCGGTCCATGATCCGCCGGTAGATGGCGTCCCGGGTCTGCCGCCAGCGGCGGTGGTCGGCGGGCAGCCCGCGGTGGTTGGCCAGCCGGATGGCCCGCTCGATGGCGACCCAGCACATCAGCCGCGAGTACAGGAAGTTCTTGCGACCGCCGCGGGTCTCCCAGACGCCCTCGTCGGGCTGGTCCCAGTGGTCGCACAGCCAGTCGACCAGGTGGCACAGGTCGTCCCACTGTCCGCTGGAGATGGGCTGCGCCCACTTGTCGTAGAGGTAGACCGAGTCGATCAGCGCGCCGTAGATGTCCAGCTGGAGCTGGCCGGCGGCGGCGTTGCCGACCCGGACCGGTGCGGAGCCGAGGTGTCCTTCCAGGTGGGGCAGCTCGCGTTCGGGCAGGTCGGCGCGGCCGTCGATGCCGTACATGATCTGCAACGGTCCCGAGGCGGCGCCGTCGCCGGGGCTGATGTGCGTGGTCAGGAACTTCATGAAGGCCTCGGCCTCGCCGCTGAAGCCGAGCCTGAGCAGCGCGTAGACGGCGAAGGCGGCGTCGCGGACCCACACATACCGGTAGTCCCAGTTGCGCTCGCCGCCGAGCTGCTCGGGCAGGCTGGTGGTGGGCGCGGCGACGATGGCTCCGGTGGGGGCGTAGGTGAGCAGCTTCAGGGTGAGGGCCGAGCGGTGGACCATCTCGCGCCAGCGGCCCCGGTAGCGGGACTGGTGCAGCCACCGGCGCCAGTAGGCGACGGTCGCGTTGAACTCGTGCTCCGCCTCGGCGTGGGCGCAGGCGCGCGGCGGCACCCGCGCGCCGAGCTGGTCGAGCGCGAACACCGCCGTCTCGCCCTCGGCCAGCTTGAACTCGGCCCGCGCGTCCCGGCCGTCGGTCTCCACGGAGACGGTCGAGGTGAGCGCCAGGGACAGCGCCGGGGACTCGAAGAAGACCATGTCGTCCTCGGTGCGCAGGACGTGCGGCGCGGCGCCGTAGTCGAAGCGCGGCGCGATCAGGGCGCGGAAGGGCACGGTGCCGCGCACGCACACCACGCGCCGGATCAGCCGGTGCCGGCTCACCTCGCACGAGCCGTCGCAGCCGACGGGCATGAAGTCCTGCACCTCGCCGACGCCCTCGTCGGTGAAGAACCGGGTGATGAGCACGTTGGTGTCGGGGAAGTAGAACTGCTTGGCGCGCGCGGGGACGGCGGCGGCCAGCTCGTAGCGTCCGCCGCGCTCGGCGTCGAGGATCGCCGCGAAGACGCTCGGGGAGTCGAAGGACGGGCAGCAGTACCAGTCGATCGTGCCGTCGGTGCCGACCAGGGCCACGCTGCGCAGGTCGCCGATGAGGCCGTGGTCGGCGATGGGCAGGTAGCGGGGGCGGGGGCTGGGGGCGTCCTCGGCGAACGGCGTCGCGGCCATCGGCGGCCTCCCGGTGAGCGGTGCGGGGCGTTTCTGTCCGCTTGCGGATGCCGGCCGGCTGCGGGCGTTCTCTCCGTTCGCGGGTGTCTCCCGGACGCGGGGCTTTCCCCGCATGCGGGATGTTTTCCAGCTTAGGAGGGAGTGGTTCGCCGTGGCGCGGGAACGCGCTCGGCACCCGCCCCCGGCGCCTTCCGGATGCAGGGTGCGCCGGAGCGGGCAATGGTGAGAGTGTGCCCCGTTCGGAGGCACCGGCACGGATGCGGTCATCCGGACCGAGGAGGAGGCATCATGTCGGCATCCACACCCGAAGAGTCCCGCGCGTCGGACGACGTCTGCACCCCGGACGCCCTGCTCCACTCCGCGCCCGCCGGGAACATCAGCCCCGAGGATCTGGTGATGGCGGCGGGCCGGGACGTCACGCCCAAGACCCTCGAGCCGGCGCGGCGCCGGCGGCTCGGAGATCAGGGACGTACCCACGCACTGCCGGTTCTCCATGGCGCTCACTGTGCGTCAATATGACGAGCACATCCGGGTGGCCCAAGGGCGGCGCGGGCGGGGTTCACACCGATGGCCGCGAGTGTCACGCTGTGATCATGAGCCGTATCGAAGCGCCCCGCGACGAGCACACCGGTAACCTCGCCGACCGGCTCCTGGCCGGCCTGCCGCCCGAGGCCGTCCTGACCGACCCCGACGTCACCGCCTCCTACGCCCACGACATGGCGAGCTTCTGCCCGGCCGGCCGGCCCGCCGCCGTCGTCCTGCCGCGCACCGTCGAGCAGGTCCAGCACGTCATGCGCACCGCCACCGAGCTGCGCGTCCCGGTCGTCCCGCAGGGCGCCCGCACCGGCCTGTCCGGCGGCGCGAACGCCACCGACGGCTGCATCGCGCTGTCGCTGACCAAGATGGACCGCATCCTGGAGATCAGCCCCGTCGACCGGATCGCCGTGGTGGAGCCGGGCGTCATCAACGCGGCCCTCTCCCGCGCGGTCGAGGAACACGGCCTGTACTACCCGCCGGACCCCTCCAGCTGGGAGATGTGCACCATCGGCGGCAACATCGGCACCGCCTCCGGCGGCCTGTGCTGCGTCAAGTACGGCGTCACCGCCGAGTACGTCCTCGGCCTGGACGTCGTCCTCGCCGACGGCCGTCTGATGTCCACCGGCCGGCGCACCGCCAAGGGCGTCGCGGGCTACGACCTCACCCGGCTGTTCGTCGGCTCCGAGGGCTCCCTCGGCATCGTCGTCCGGGCGGTCCTGGCACTGAAGCCGAAGCCGCCGCAGCAGCTCGTGCTGGCCGCCGAGTTCGCCTCGGCGACCGCCGCCTGCGACGCCGTGTGCCGCATCATGGCCGGCGGTCACGTCCCGTCCCTCCTCGAACTGATGGACCGTACGACGGTCAAGGCGGTCAACGACCTCGCGCACATGGGCCTGCCCGAGACCACCGAGGCGCTGCTGCTGGCCGCCTTCGACACCCCGGACCCCGCCGCCGACCTGGCCGCCGTCGCCGCCCTGTGCGAGGCCGCCGGCGCCACCGAGGTCGTGCCCGCCGACGACGCGGCCGAGTCCGAACTGCTGCTCCAGGCCCGGCGGCTCTCGCTGACCGCGCTGGAGGCGGTCAAGGGCACGACGATGATCGACGACGTGTGCGTGCCCCGCTCCCGGCTCGGCGAGATGCTGACCGGCGTCGAACGGATCGCCGCGAAGTACGGCCTCACCATCGGCGTGTGCGCCCACGCGGGCGACGGCAACACCCACCCCACCGTCTGCTTCGACGCCCGCGACCCCGAGGAGTCCCGCCGGGCCCGCGAGTCCTTCGACGAGATCATGGCCCTCGGCCTGGAGCTGGGCGGCACCATCACCGGGGAACACGGGGTCGGCGTGCTGAAGAAGGAGTGGCTGGCCCGTGAGCTGGGCCCGGTCGGGGTGGAGATGCAGCGGGCGGTGAAGCAGGCCTTCGACCCACTGGGCATCCTCAACCCGGGCAAGCTGTTCTGACCTTCCGGACTGGTGCGGCCGTCCGGTCCCCGGCATCCGGCTCACCGGGCGAGGAGCTGGTCGAGCGCGTCGTCGAGGCCCGGCTGACCGCCCTCCGCGCCCGGCGGCACCGCCCGCAGCGTCCGCTCCAGCCAGGCCGAGACCGGCGCGACGGGCGCCTGGAGCAGCGCGTCGCCGTCCGGCGCGCTCAGCGCCATCAGGACGACACCGCGCCCGTCCGACCTCCCCGGCCACACCCGCACGTCCCCGTGCCCGCACGGCCGGAACACCCCCTCCACCAGCAGCTCGCGGGCGAACGTCCAGTGCACCGGGTGCTCGGAGTTGATGTGGAAGGCGATGTGGACGGCGTAGGGGTCGTCGGAACGGTAGGTCAGCCGGGCCGGGACCGGGACGTTCTCCTCCGGCGACAGGACGAGCCTCAGCTCCAGCTCCCGCTCCACCACGGTGTGCCGCATGACGGTGTCTCCCTTCTGGTCGGGGTCCGCTCGGACCGGGCCCGTACCAGGGGAGAGCGGGTGGCGGCCGGAGCATTACGCCGGTCCGGGGAAGTTTTTTCCGCGCTCCCCGGAAGGCGGGCACGGCGTTGCCCGGAAAGGAGTGGGTCCCGCCGGACTGGCGCTGCGGGCTGCCCCGGTCTGATAGATGTGGAGGCCCCCATCCCACCCCCGAGCAGATACGGGACGACGGACATGAGCGCCCCAACCCCGGCACCCGGCGACGACAGGCCCCGCGAGGGCTACTACCCGGACCCGTCCATCCCCGGCTACGTCCGGTACTGGAACGGCGCCTCCTGGGTGCCCGGCACCAGCCGTCCGGCGCCGAAGGACGGAGAGCCGCTCGTCCCGCCCCCCGGCATCCGGCCGGCCGCCCCGGCCGTGGAGGA
>NZ_JACBWZ010000482.1 GCF_013870595.1 Streptomyces sp. WELS2
GCTGGTGGCCAGGGCGACCGGCCGGCGCTCGGTGTCGTAGGTCTCCAGCAGCTCGGGCCCGGCCCAGCCGTCGAGCACGGCGGCCAGCTTCCAGGCCAGGTTGTGCGCGTCCTGGATGCCGGTGTTGGAGCCGAACGCGCCGGTCGGCGACATCTCGTGGGCCGAGTCCCCGGCGAGCAGCACCCGGCCGGCCGTGTAGCGCTCGGCGACCCGTTCCGCCGCGCGCCAGGACGCCTTCCCGGTGATCTCGATGTCGAGGTCCGGCACGCCGACCGCCAGCCGGATGTGCCGCTGGAGCCGCTCCTCGGTGAACTCCTCCAGCCGCTCGCCGTGCTCGGGGTGCCAGGGCGCGTGGAAGACCCAGTGCTCCTTGTTGTCGACGGGCAGCAGCGCGCCGTCGGCCTCCGGGTTGGTCAGGTAGCAGCAGATGAAGTGCCGGTCGCCGACGGTCTCGGCGAGCAGCTTGGACCGGAAGGTGATGCTGACGTTGGCGAACAGGTCGCCGGGCCCGCTCTGCCCGATGCCGAGCCGGCGCCGCACGGGGCTGCGCGGGCCGTCGCAGGCGGCCAGGTAGTCGGCGCGCACCGTGTACAGCTCGTCGCTGTCGCGGTCCCGGACGAACGCCGTCACTCCTTCGGGGTCCTGCGAGAAGGACTCCAGCTCGTGGTAGTAGCGCAGATCGCCGCCGAGCGCCCGGGCCCCCTTCAGCAGCACCGGCTCCAGATCGTTCTGGCTGCACAGGCACCACGTGGTGGGGCTGAACCTCGCCAGCCCGCCGCCCGGGTCGATGTGCCGGAACAGCCACTCCCCGGCGTCGCCCACCAGGGTGGGCGTCTGCAGGATGCCGTGGTTGTCCGCGAGCAGCGAGGCCGCCGCCTTGATGTCCGGCTCGAGGCCGGCCACCCGGAACAGCTCCATCGTGCGCAGGTTGTTGCCGCGGCCACGCGGGTGGATCGAGGTCCCGGAGTGCCGCTCGACGAGCATGTGCGGTACGCCGAGACGGCCCAGGAACAGGGAGAGGGACAGGCCCACCAGGGAGCCGCCCACGACGAGGACGGGCACCCGGTGATCGGCTTTCTGCTGCATCAGGGCTCCAGAGGCGAAGGTTCGGGATGCGGGGCGCATTGGTGTTTGTGTGCCCTGTGGGACGGCTTTCGCGTGCTCAATCACCCGCGTGGTTCACGCGAGTCGCGCGACCCGGCACGAGCGGCACAGGATCAAGAAGCGCTGACGTCGCGTCATTCGGCGGCCGGCGTTGCCTCTGCCCCCGTGAAGGAGATGTGCGCAGCATGACCACCTTGTCGGAAAAGCCCTCGGCCCCCTCGACGCGCCAGGTGTCGAAGCGGGTCTCCCAGTCGGTGTTCGACGGCTCCCGCCTGCGGGTCGTCCTCCTCGTGGACGTCCACGAGGGCGCCCAGCAGCAGTTCCTGGAGGCCTACGAACAGCTGTGCAACCAGGTGGCGCAGGTCCCCGGTCACGTCAGCGACCAGCTGTGCCAGTCCATCGAGAACCCCTCCCAATGGCTCATCACCAGCGAGTGGGAAAGCGCCCCGCCGTTCCTCACCTGGGTGAACAGCGAGGAGCACGTGCGGATGGTGGAGCCGCTGCACAGCTGCGTGCGCGACACCCGGTCGCTGCGCTTCCACGTCGTCCGCGAGACCGGCGGAGCGGCCGCCACGTCCGCCGGGCGCCGCCGGCTCCAGACGTCCCCCCGGATCGGCGACGGGGTGATCCGGCACGCGCTCACCTTCACGGTGCGGCCCGGCAGCGAGGCGGAGGTGAGGCGGATCCTGGCGGACTACGCCTCGCCCCGGGCCCGGGTCGACGAGACCACCCGGCTGTGCCGGACCTCCCTGTTCATGCACGGCAACCGGGTGGTGCGGGCCATCGAGGTGCGCGGCGACCTGCTCGCGGCGCTGCGCCACGTCGCCCGGCAGCCCGAGGTGCGGGCCGTGGAGGAGGCCATCAACCCCTATCTGGAGCAGGAGCGGGACCTGAACGACCAGGAGTCCGCGCGGGTGTTCTTCACCCGGGCGGCGCTGCCCGCCGTGCACCACGTCACCGCGGACGAGCTGACCGAGGGCGAGCGGCTGGCCCGGTACTACCCGGCCCGGCCGGGCAGCGGGATGCGGCTGGCGGAGCTGCTCGCCCAGCGGGACGAGGCGGCGGCGGACGACCCGGACAGCCCCGTGCTGCGCAGCACGATCTTCCAGCGCGACGACGTCGTCGTCCGGCTGCTCGACGTACGTCCCGGGCTCGGCGCCCCGCCGGAGTCCGGGCACCCGGCCGGGCTGGAGTCGCTGCTGGACGGCGAGCCCGTCGGCATGGACCTCGTCACCGACCGCCGTTCGCCCGACGCCTGACCCGCCCGCGGGCCGGCCCTACCAACGGAGGAACACCGTGATCAAACCCCTTCCGAAGATCGTGGACCTGAGCGAGATCGAGCCCAACACCCGGCGCGGCGGTGATCTGCGCGCCATGCTCACCCCCACGACGGCGGGCGCCACCAGCGGTTTCATGGGGGTGGCCATCGTCCAGCCCGGCGACCGCATCGGTGAGCACTACCACCCCTACTCCGAGGAGTTCGTCTACGTCCTGTGCGGGCAGCTGGAGGTGGACCTGGACGGCGAGCCGCACCCGCTGCGGCCCGAGCAGGGGCTGATGATCCCCGTCAACATGCGCCACCGGTTCCGCAACGTCGGCAAGGTGGAGGCGCGGCTCGTCTTCCACCTGGGCCCGCTCGCCCCGAAGCCGTCCCTCGGCCACGTCGACACCGAGGAGACGGAGCAGCCCCTGGCCGCCGTCGCCGAGCCCGCCGGCCGGGAACAGGTCCGCTCATGACCCGGCGCGTGGCGGTCACCGGCATAGGCGTCGTCGCTCCGGGCGGGATCGGCGTACCGGCGTTCTGGGACCTGCTGGCCGAAGGCCGTACCGCGACGCGGGGCATCACGTTCTTCGACCCGGCCGGGCTCAGGTCCCGGATCGCCGCAGAGTGCGACTTCGACCCCGCCGCGCACGGCCTGGACGCGGAACAGATCCAGCGGGCGGACCGGTACATACAGTTCGCCCTGGTCGCCGGGGAGGAGGCGGTCCGGGACTCCGGTCTCGACCTGGCCCGGGAGGACCCCTGGCGGGTCGGTGTCTCCCTGGGCACCGCCGTCGGCGGCACCACCCGCCTGGAGCACGACTACGTCCTGGTCAGCCACCGCGGGCAGCGCTGGGACGTGGACCACACCGAGGCGGAGCCGCAGCTGCACCGGGCGTTCTCGCCGAGCACCGTGGCCTCCGCGGTGGCGGAACGGTTCGGCGCGCAGGGTCCGGTGCAGACCGTCTCCACCGGCTGCACCTCCGGACTGGACGCCGTCGGATACGCCTTCCACACCGTCCAGGAGGGGCGCGCCGACATATGCCTGGCCGGGGCCTCGGACTCCCCGATATCCCCGATCACCATGGCCTGCTTCGACGCGATCAAGGCCACGTCCCCGAACAACGACGACCCCGCGCACGCCTCCCGGCCCTTCGACAACAACCGTGACGGCTTCGTCATGGGCGAGGGCGGCGCGGTGCTCGTCCTGGAGGAGCTGGAGCACGCCCGGGCCCGCGGTGCCCATGTGTACTGCGAGTTCGGCGGTTACGCCACCTTCGGCAACGCCTACCACATGACCGGCCTGACCAAGGAGGGCCTGGAGATGGCGCGGGCCATCGAGACGGCCCTCGGCCAGGCGCGGCTCGACCCCACGGCGATCGACTACGTCAACGCGCACGGGTCCGGCACCCGGCAGAACGACCGCCACGAGACGGCGGCCGTGAAGCGGGCGCTCGGCCACCACGCCTACGACACCCCGATGAGCTCCATCAAGTCCATGGTGGGGCACTCCCTCGGGGCGATCGGCGCCATCGAACTGGTCGCCTGTGTGCTGGCCCTCGCCAAGCAGGTCGTACCGCCGACCGCGAACTACGAGATCCCCGACCCGGAGTGCGACCTGGACTACGTCCCGCGCGTCGCCCGCGAACGCAAGCTGACCAGCGTGCTGTCCGTGGGCAGCGGGTTCGGGGGTTTCCAGTCCGCGGTGATCCTGACCCGGCCGAGGGAGTGAGGACACACGATGAGCGAACCGAAGGACCGGCAGGCGGCCATCACCGGCATCGGGGTGGTCGCACCCAACGGCACCAGCGCCGACACCTTCTGGAAGGCGACCCAGGAGGGCCTCAGCGTCCTCGACCGGGTCACCCGCGAGGGCTGCGAGAACCTTCCCCTGAAGGTGGCCGGTGAGGTCCGCGCCTTCGACCCGGCGGCCACCATCGAGGAGCGCTTCCTCGTCCAGACCGACCGGTTCACGCACTACGCCATGGCCGCCGCCGACTTCGCGCTGGACGACGCCCGGCTGGCGCCGTCCGGCATCCCGGACGCGCCGTACTCCATCGGCGTGGTCACCGCCGCCGGATCCGGCGGCGGCGAGTTCGGCCAGCGCGAACTGCAGCGACTGTGGGGCAAGGGCAGCCGGTTCGTCGGGCCGTACCAGTCCATCGCCTGGTTCTACGCCGCGAGCACCGGCCAGGTCTCCATCCGCCGCGGCTTCAAGGGGCCCTGCTCGGTCGTCGCCTCCGACGAGGCCGGCGGACTGGACGCCCTCGCCCACGCGGCCCGGGCGGTGCGCCGCGGCACCGACGTGATCGTGGCCGGCTCCACCGAGGCGCCGCTCGCGCCGTACTCGATGGTCTGCCAGCTCGGATACGCGGAACTGAGCCGGGAGACCGACCCGGCCCGGGCCTACCTGCCCTTCACCGAGGGGGCGCGCGGGTTCGTGCCGG
>NZ_JACBWZ010000483.1 GCF_013870595.1 Streptomyces sp. WELS2
GCGGGGCCGCCCGATCGACTACCACGCCTGGACCACGTACCGCGACTGGCGCTCCGGGACGGCCGAGGGCACCCGGGCGGTCGCCGGACGCCGGCCCGGCGTGGTGATCGGCACCCCCGCCGGCCGCACCGACTACACCGACCCGCACACCGGCACCACCGCCGCCTGGGAGTACGCCACCTGGACCGGCCCCGCCCACCGGCTCACCGTGCCCGCGACCGAGGCCGTCGCCTCCTGGAACGCGCACACCCCCGAGGGCACCTGGCTCCAGGTCGAACTGCGCGGCACCTACTCCGACGGCACCGACACGCCCTGGTACGTGCTGGGCCGCTGGGCGGCCGGTGACCAGGACATCCGGCGGACCTCGGTGGACGGCCAGAGCGACGGCAAGAGCACCGTGTGGACCGACACCTTCGCCATCGACGACACGGGCACCGGCCTGCGCCTGACGTCGTACCGGCTGCGCCTGACCCTCTACCGCAGGCCCGGCACCCGGCTCACCCCGACCGTCTGGCGGCTGGGCGCGATGGGCTCCGACATCCCCGACCGCTTCACCGTCCCGGCCTCCACCCCCGGCCTCGCCCAGGAACTGGCCGTCCCGCGCTACTCGCAGGAGATCCACAAGGGCCAGTACCCCGAGTACGACAACGGCGGCGAGGCCTGGTGCAGCCCGACCTCCTCGCAGATGATCATCGAGTACTGGGGCGGCCGGCTCACCCCCGAGCAGCTGTCCTGGGTGGACCCGGCCTACGCCGATCCGCAGGTGTGCCACGCGGCCCGCTCCACCTACGACCACCAGTACCAGGGCTGCGGCAACTGGCCCTTCAACGCCGCCTACGCGGCCACCTTCGCGGGCGTGCAGGGCGTGGTCACCCGGCTCGCCTCGCTCACCGACCTGGAGACGCTGATCGCGGCCGGCATCCCGGCCATAACCTCCCAGTCGTTCCTCAAGAGCGAGCTGACCGGGGCCGGTTACGGCACCGCAGGCCACCTGATGACGGTCGTCGGCTTCACGGCCGACGGGGACGTGATCGCCAACGACCCGGCCTCGCCGAGTGACGAGGCGGTGCGGCGCGTCTACAAACGGCGCGAATGGGAGAACATCTGGCTGCGGACGAAGCGGTACAACGCCTCCGGCAAGGTCGTCTCCGGCACCGGAGGGGTCTGCTACCTGTACTTCCCGGCCCATCCGACCCCGCACCAGCGCAGGGCGCTCGCCGCGGTGGGCGTGCGCTGAGCGGCCGCCCTGTGACCAAGCTCATCGCCGCGAACGCCGTCGCGGGTGGCATGGTGGACGACAGGGGTGGGGGATTTACGCCGTAGACGTCCGATTTCTGTGAGTGACACCATGACCGCACACCCGGCCACCGCCGCCCGCGCCGTCACCGGCGGCCCCAGGGAAGACGGCCCCGACCTCCTCGAGCACGTCGTGGGCTGGGTCCTCGTCGCGGTGTTCGCGATGCTCGTGACCCAGCTCGGACTGCTCTGAACCGACGCTTCGAAGCGGCGCGGCGCCGGGACCGGTCGCCGGCCTCCCGGGACGCCTCCGCCGCCGCCCGCCCGCCGGGACGACTGACGGGCGGACGGACGGCCGGGGTGGCCGACCGGGCTAGTTGATCGCCTTGATCAGCTCACCGTTCGCGGTGTCGCCGCTCAGCTCCCAGAAGAAGGTGCCGCCGAGACCCTGCTGGTTCTTGTACGTCATCTTGGTGGCGATGGTCGCCGGGGTGTCGTAACTCCACCAGTCGCTGCCGCACTTGGCGTAGGCCGTGCCGGCCACCGTGCCGGTCGCCGGGCACTTGGTCTTGAGCACCTTGTAGTCGTCGATGCCCTGCTCGTACGTGCCGGCCGCCGGGCCGGTGGCCGTGCCGCCGGGCGCCGCCTGGTTCACGCCGGTCCAGCCGCGCCCGTAGAAGCCGAGGCCCAGCAGCAGCTTCGAGGCGGGGATGCCGAGGCCCCTGAGCTTGGCGATCGTCGCGGAGGTGTTGTAGTCCGCCTTCGGGATGCCCGAGTAGGAGGTCAGCGGGGAGTGCGGGGCGGTCGGGCCCTTCGCGTCCCAGGCGCCGAAGTAGTCGTACGTCATCGGGTTGTACCAGTCGACGTACTGCGCGGCACCGGCGTAGTCCGCCGCGTCGATCTTGCCGCCGCTGGTGGCGTCCGCGGTGATCGCCGCGGTGACCAGGTTCCCGGAGCCGAACTTCGCGCGCAGCGCGGCCATCAGGGTGCGGAAGGCGTCCCGCCCGCTGGTGTCACAGGTGTTGCCGCAGGCGTTCGGGTACTCCCAGTCGATGTCGATGCCGTCGAAGACACCGGCCCACTGGGAGTTCTTCACCAGGTCGTAGCAGGACTGGGCGAAGGCGGCCGGGTTCTTCGCGGCCTCGCCGAAGCCGCTCGACCAGGTCCAGCCGCCGAAGGACCACAGGACCTTCAGGCCCGGGTGCTTCTTCTTCAGCTTCAGCAGCTGGTTGAAGTTGCCGCGCAGCGGCTGGTCCCAGGTGTCGGCGGCGCCGTCCACGGACTCGGCCGCGGTGTAGGCCCGGTCGGTGGCCGCGTAGGAGTCGCCCATGGCGCACTTGCCGCCGGTGACGTTGCCGAACGCGTAGTTGATGTGGGTCAGCTTGGCCGCGGAGCCCGAGGTCTCGATGTTCTTGACGTAGTACTTGCGGTCGTAGGTGCCCCATTCGGTGAAGTAGCCGACGACCTTGGAGCCGGCCGTGACCTCCTGGGCGCTCGGCGCCGCCGCGGTGGCGGTGCCCGTCCCGGCCAGCAGGCCGGCGCCGAGCGCGGCGGTACACGCGGCCGAGACGAGTGCCCGGACGAGCGAGCGGTGGGGAGTGTGCATCGGGTGTCTCCTCGTGGGGGAGGGGAAGGCGCGCCGATTGGCATGAACGCGGTAAGGCGTGGGCTGCACAGTAGGAGGACTAGACCAGTAGGTCAATGGTGCGGACCAATTTCACGGACGAGTGAAGCCCGCGCCGGAATCCTGAAGTAAGCGGTCGTTAACTGGTGACGGGAGGTCGCCGATCGGGCATACTCACAGCGCATGCCGCTGGTCAGCAGCTTCCGAGACCCGGAGGCGGGCGCCTCGGCACAGCGGAACGATCAGGCGGAGCCGCCCCCACCACGGGCCGTGCCGCCGGTGTCCGAACAGGGAGGAGCCGACGCCATGTCCGACCGCGCGCCGCAGCCGGTGGAGCGTCAACTGCCGACGGAAGAGGCGAGGGACCTGCTCGCCCTCGTCCGGGAGATCGCCCAGCGCGAGATCGCGCCGAAGGCCGCGGAGGAGGAGGACGCGGGACGCTTCCCGCGCGAGGTCTTCACCCTGCTCTCCGAATCCGGCCTGCTGGGCCTGCCGTACCCCGCCGAGTACGGCGGCGGCGACCAGCCGTACGAGGTCTACCTCCAGGTGCTGGAGGAACTGGCCGCCGCCCGGCTCACCGTCGGCCTCGGCGTCAGCGTGCACACGCTCGCCTCCTACGCGCTGGCCACCTACGGCAGCAAGCAGCAGCAGGTCGAGCACCTGCCCGCGATGCTGGGCGGCGGCCTGCTCGGCGCCTACTGCCTGTCCGAGCCGTCCTCCGGCTCCGACGCCGCCTCCCTGCGCACCAAGGCCGTCCGCGACGGCGACACCTGGGTGATCGACGGGACCAAGGCCTGGATCACCCACGGCGGCATCGCCGACTTCTACACCGTGATGGCCCGCACCGGCGAGGACGGCCCGCGCGGGATCACCGCCTTCCTCGTCCCCGGCGACGCGCCCGGCCTGAGCGGCGCGGCGCCCGAACGGAAGATGGGCCTGAAGGGCTCGCCCACCGCGCAGGTGCACCTCGACGGCGTCCGCGTCCCGGACGACCGGCGCCTCGGCGAGGAGGGTCAGGGCTTCTCCATCGCCCTGTCGGCGCTCGACTCGGGCCGGCTCGGCATCGCGGCCTGCGCCGTCGGCCTGGCCCAGGCCGCCTTGGACGAGGCGGTCCGGTACGCCACCGAGCGCCGCCAGTTCGGCCGGCCCATCGCCGACTTCCAGGGCCTGCGCTTCATGCTCGCCGACATGGCCACCCAGATCGAGGCGGGCCGCGCGCTCTACCTGGCCGCCGCCCGGCTGCGGGACGCGGGCCGGCCGTTCGCCAAGCAGGCGGCCATGGCCAAGCTGCACTGCACCGACACCGCCATGAAGGTCACCACGGACGCGGTGCAGATCCTGGGCGGCTACGGCTACACCGCCGACTTCCCGGCCGAACGCTATATGCGCGAGGCCAAGGTCCTGCAGATCGTCGAGGGCACCAATCAGATCCAGCGGATGGTCATCGCCCGTCATGTGGCGGGCCCGGAAGATCGCTGAACTGGCCCGGGTGGACCGTCGGGGCCGCCAGCCTGGCCCACTCCGGGTCGTGGCGGCCCGGCAGGGTACGGCCCCGGTCCGCCCAGGCCCGCATCAGATCCCGGTAGATCGGCGGGTCCTGGGACGGCGGCGGCACAAGCGTCTGTGCCGGGCGGGGGACGAAGATGCGGCGCTCACGCCCGGTCGCCGGGTACGTGGGGGTCATACCCGGGCAACGCGCCGACGGCCGGACAGGTCACCCCCCGGCGGAATCGAGCGTCAGTCCACACCCGTCCGGCGCACCCGCCGGGCTGACATGCCATCAACTCTCTGGGAAACGTGGACCGTTGACGGCGGTCGTCCGGTACTCCCGGAGAGTCCGAGTGCGACGGCGCGGGCCGCCGGAACCGTGCGGGCCGCCGCCGTTGTCCAGGTACACGAGCTTCCTGCCGTCGTGGACGACTCGGTCCAGAACGGGGAAGTCCT
>NZ_JACBWZ010000484.1 GCF_013870595.1 Streptomyces sp. WELS2
ACCGCCCCGCACAAGTCGATGACCACCTTCCTGGTCGAGAAGGAGCCGGGCTTCGGGTGGGACGTGTCGGACCCCCGGCACCCCGAGGCGGCGGGTCCCGCCTTCCGCGGCCCGGGGGGGCGCACGACCGCGCTCGCCTTCAGTGCCGACGCCCGGCTGCTGGCGACCGTCGACTCCGCGCGGACCGTGCGGCTGTGGGACGTCACCGACCTCACGCGTCCGCGGCCGCTGGGGCGTCCGCTCGGTGACGCGCCCGAGCGCGTCACCGCGCTCGCCTTCAGCCCGGACGCCCGGCTGGTGGCCACCGTGGGGACCGACGGGACGGCCAGCCTGTGGCGGCGCTCGCCGGGTGCGGAGGCCGATGTTCCACCAGGGGCTACCGCGCGGTAACCGATCAGCCCTAGGCTGCCGCCAACTCGGCGTCGGCGAAAGGGAGTTCGGACATGCGTGGTGTGAGACGTCTGGTGGCGCTCGCGGGGGCCGCCGCGGTGCTGGCGGTGGCGCCGGTGAACGCCCACGCGGCGTCACCGAAGTTCTCCGCGACGACGGCCATCGGCACGCACAACGCGTACGAGAAGGACAAGTACCCGTACTTCGCACAGGCGTTGGACTCCGGTGCCTCGCTGCTGGAGCTGGACGTGTACGTCGACAGCATCAGCCACCGCTGGCGGGTCAGCCACAGCAACCCGCTGGGCAACGACAACAACTGCGAGGCCGCCAAGACGCCGAGCGAGCTGTACAGCAAGAGCCGTAACCAGGACCTCGGCGGCTGTCTGGACGACATGGCCGCCTGGAACCGGCTCCACCCCGACCATCCGCCGATCGTCGTCAAGGTGGAGATGAAGGTCGGCTTCAACGACAAGGCGGGCATGGGTCCGGACGAGTTCGACACGCTCGTCGCACAGAAGCTGGGCGGCGACGTATACAAACCGGCGGATCTGCTCGGCGGTACCTACGCGACGCCGGACGCGGCGGCGAAGGCGGACGCCTGGCCGGCCCGGGACTCGATGAGGGGCAAGTTCCTCTTCGACCTGATCCCCGGCACGGTGGAGCAGGCCAACCCGTTCGACAGCTACTGGACGGACGAGGAGTACGGCGACCACCTGCGCGACCTGTCCGCGGCCGGGAACATCTCCGCTGCCCAGGCCTTCCCCGCCGTGCTCGGCGCGGCGAACGGAGACCCGCGCACCAGCCGCTACGACGCCTCGATCCGGCCCTGGTTCGTGTTCTTCGACGGGGACGCGGCGACGTATGTCAACAACGGCTACGACACCTCGTTCTACTCCGCGAACCACTACATCCTGATCGCCACCGACGCCCACAACGTGTCCCCGGCGATCTCCTCCACCAACCCCACGGACGCCGAAGTCGCCGCCCGGCTCGCGCTGTTGGCCAAGGGCCATGCGAGCCTGATCACTTCGGACTGGTCGGCGAAGTCCGCGTCCGTACTCGGTTCGGTGACGACCCGGGGCTGAATGTTCCGGCCACGGGCGCACAGGGCACAACCCCTGCATGCTCCATGGCATCGACGTCAGCGCCTTCCAGTCCTCCTACGCCACGGACGGCCTCTCCTTCGTCTTCATCAAGGCGACGGAGGGCCGTTCGTACGTCAATCCCAGGCTCGCGGCCCAGACCAAGCGGGGCCGCGACGCGGGCCTGGTCGTCGGCTTCTACCACTTCCTGTGGCCGGGCCACATCACCGCCCAGGCCGAGTACTTCCTGCGGCACACCCCCGAACGCCCGGGCGACGTCCTCGCCGTCGACTGGGAGAACACCGGTGAGGGGACCCACGCGAGCAACGCGGAGAAGGACCGCTTCCTCCACAAGCTGAAGGAGATGCGGCCGGACAACCGGGTCGTGCTCTACTGCAACCGCCACTTCTGGCTGGACATCGACACCACGTCCTACGCCGGGGACGGGCTGTGGATCGCCGACTACGTCGCCGCGGGCAAGCCCCGGATCAAGGCCAAGTGGCGGTTCCACCAGTACACCAGCGAGCCCCACGACAAGAACGTGGCCCATTTCGCCGACAGGGGCGACCTGCGCGACTGGGCCACGCCCTGAGCCGTTCCTCCGGGTCCCCCGGGGCGTCAGCCGATGAACCGCACGTCCGGGTGGAGTGGGGAAGGGCCGTCCAGCAGCGGCCGGCGGCGGCCGCGCAGATGCCGGTCGAAGAAGGCGGTGAGGTAGGCCCGGCGGCTCGCGGTGAACCGTGCCGGGTCGACGGTACCGGTCATCCGGGCCGGCAGCCCTTGGGGCAGTGTGAGCCGCTCGGCGAGGCCGGGCAGGACGGTCTGGTAGTCGGTGAACGAGTTGTGCTCGGCCGCCTCCGTCCACAGATCACGCCTCCAGCCGGTGGAGTTCCGCCACATCGCCCGCCAGGACGGGGAGTGCTCATGGGTGTGCGGCAGCCTGCCTGACGGACCCGTGAACCACGCGCCCATCTGCAGGAACGGCCGGTCCAGTCCGGTACGGGCGACCGGCAGCAGGAGTGCGGGGTCGGACCAGTCGTAGCCGAGCGGCCCGTCGAGGTTGGCACCGGCACGGATACGGCGGTCCACGCGCATCGCCTCGGCGGTCGTCATCCCGCCCAGCGAATGCCCGAACATGCCGATGCGCGTGAGGTTCAGGGCCCGCCCGAGACCGCGCGGCAGCGGCCGCTTCCCGGCGTCGGGGTTGCCACCGCGGGCCAGCACGGCGAGCTGGTCGAGGACGAACGGGATGTCGGCGACCCGGACCTCCAGGACCGCCCTGGACTGCTCGGCGCCCCCCTCGATGGCACCGAGCCCGGGCGCGGGCTCGACGATACGGCCGTCGGGGAACTCGACGGCGTGCGCCTCGTGGACGGGGTCGATGGTGATCACCACGTAGCCGTGGCTCGCCAGCTCCTCCACGGCGGTGGTGTCGAGGGTGCGCTCGTTGTACATGCCCGGCGAGTACAACACCACGGTCAGCCGCCCGGCCCGGCACTCCGCGGCCACTCCGGCACGGGCGTGGGTGACGAACCCCGCCCAGTCGACGGCCCCCTCGCCGACCTGGAGGATCCTCGCCGCGCCCGCCCCGAACACCGAGGCCGCGCCCGCCCGCATGTAGGGCGCCCGGGGCCCGTCCTCCGCCGTGGCGCGGTCGGCCGGATACCAGACGCTCACCATGAGCTCCCGGAACCCCGACGCCGCCTCACCCGCCCACCAGGGGCCACGACGCGTCCGGTCCACCAGGTGCAGTTCGGTGACACCGACCGGACACGGCCCGGTGGGACGGGGGAGTTCGAGGCGTACGGGCCCGGCGGAGGCCGTCGGCGCGGCGGACGCGCGAGCGGCCGGGCCGAGAGCCGAGGCGGCACCCAGTACGGCCAGCGCACCGGTGCCGGTCAGCAGCCGCCGCCGGGTCATGGGTACGGCCGGAGAACCGGACGGGCCGGCGGGGTCCAAGGCGTTCCTGAATCGCATGACACGATCCTGGCCGCGGCCCGGGTCCGGAACCATGGGGCCAGCCGGATAGTGTCCGGCGCCCGTCCGGCCTAGGGCCTCCTAGTAACGGAGGTCCGCCGGGCGCTGCGGGGACGCTTCCCGCAGGGCCTCCCGTACCGCGTCCGCGCCGGCCCGCAGGCCGTAGACCGGGGTGTCCGGCTGCTGGCGCCAGGAGTCGTCGATGCCGCCGGCGTCGACCGTGTCGAAGCCGAGTTCGTCGATCAGGGCGCGCACCTTCGCCTTGGCGGCCTCGTCGTCCCCGGCGACGGGCAGCGCCATGCGGTCGGGATGACCGGCGGGCAGCGGGCGGTCCAGGATGTCCTGGGCGTAGGTGCCGTTGAACGCCTTGATCACGGGGTGGCCGAGGTGCTGCTCGACCCAGCGGCTCTCGGTCAGGCCCCCGTCCTCGATGGCGTCGATCCGGCCGTCGCGCTGCTTGGGGTAGTAGTTGTTCGTGTCGATCACCGCCACCCCGTCGGCCGCCCCGTCCAGCAGGCCCGCGGGGAGGCCCGGGACCGCCTTCAGGGGGACGGTGACGACGACGACCTCGGCACCCTCGGCCGCGTCCTCGGCGCGCACCGGGGTGGCGCCGGTCTCCTGCGCCAGGTCCTTCAGCGTCTCGGGGCCGCGGGAGTTGGCGACGGAGACGTCATGGCCGAGGGCGGTGAGCCGCCGGGTGAGGTTGCCGCCGATGTTGCCCGCGCCGATGATGCCGATCTTCATGGCCCACCTTCCGCCTTCAATGCACGTGCATGATTCTGTCGTGCCGGTCAACCACGGGGACGGCCGGCCTATTCCGGCCGCCGGGCCTCCGGGGACGCCGGCCGCCGGGTGCCCTCAGACCCGTACGACGATCTTGCCCGTGTGGGTGTTGGACTCCATCAGCCGGTGGGCGTCCGCCATGCGCTCCAGGCCGTCGAAGACCTCCCCGATCACCGGACGGAGGGAGCCGTCGGCCAGTCCCGAGGCGAGGTAGTGGACGGCGCGGTGGCGGCCTTCCGGGGTGCCCGTGAGGGAGAGGTTGCTGTAGCCGTGGACGGTCAGCGGCCACTGCGTGGGCAGTTCCGTGGGCCGCTCGGACAGCCATCCGTAGCTGATCAGCAGGGCGTCCTCGGCCGCCGCCGCGCCCAGTTCCCGCAGGTACGGCCCGCCGATCGCGTCCAGGACGAGGTCGGCGCCCCGGCCGCCGGTCAGCCGCCGGGTCTCCTTGGTCACCTCCTCGTGCCCGGTGACGATGACATGCTCGGCGCCGAGGTCGAGCAGCGCCTGCCGCTTGGCCTCGGTGCGGGTGGTGGCGATCGGCACCGCCCCGGC
>NZ_JACBWZ010000485.1 GCF_013870595.1 Streptomyces sp. WELS2
GGCGCCGCCTGGACCGCCTCGGCCGCCACGGACCTCGGGAAGTCGGGGATCGGCTCGTCGCTGAACCGCATCGACGGCCAGATCACCCCGACGTACCCGATCCGGGCCCCGGGCGCGAGCTGCGGGACGGGGGCGAGGAAGCGCCGGTACAGCGCGGTCGCGTCCGAACGGTCGTTGTTCCAGCCGTGCGAGAAGACGACCAGGTCCCGGACGCCGCGCTCGGCGACCTGCGCCGAGAGCCGGTCGCGTTCGGAGCCGTCCACGTCCCCGTCCGCGTCGAAGGTCAGCTCCCAGTAAGGACTCACGCTCATCGCGGCATCGGCCATTGCGGGCTCCCTCGTCCCCGGAAGACGCGCTACTTGTACAGGAGATACCCCTTTCGCACCCGCCGGAACGCGGCCAGCTCCTCCTGCCAGGCGCCCGTCACCTCGTCCGTGTCCGCGCCCGCGTCGATCATCGTGCGCACCCGCTCGGAACCGGTGAGCTTGTCGATCCAGTGGTCGGACCGCCAGGCGAACCCGTCCCACACCTTCCGCGCCGTCACCAGCAGCGCGATCCCGGTGCGCACGGGGTCGAAGACGGCCCGGTCGGTCACATGGACCTGCACCCCGCCCACCGTCTTCCCCTGGAACTTCGAGAAGGTGGGCGCGAAGTACGCCTCCCGGAACCGCACGCCCGGCAGCCCCAGCCCGTTCACGGCGGCGGCCCAGCGCCCGTCCACGCCCTCGGCGCCGAGGAGTTCGAAGGGCCGGGTCGTGCCGCGCCCCTCGGAGAGGTTGGTGCCCTCGAACAGGCAGGTCCCGGAGTACACCAACGCCGTGTCCGGGGTGGGCATGTTGGGGCTCGGCGGCACCCAGGGCAGACCCGAGGCGTCGTAGAACACGGTCCGCTTCCAGCCCGACATCCGTACCGTCTCCAGCGCGACCGGCGTGCTCAGGAACTCCCCGTTGAACAGGCCGGCCAGCTCCGCGACCGTCATGCCGTGCGCCTGCGCGACCGGCTGCCGCCCGACGAAGCTGGCGAACTCCCGGTGCAGCACCGGGCCCTCGGCCGCGCGGCCGGTCACCGGGTTGGGGCGGTCCAGCACGACGAAGCGCTTCCCGGCCAGCGCCGCCGCCTCCATGCAGTCGTACAGGGTCCAGATGTAGGTGTAGAAGCGGGCGCCGACGTCCTGGATGTCGAAGACGACCGTGTCCACGCCGGACGCGGTGAAGACGTCGGCGAGCGGCCGGCCGCTCTTCAGGTAGGTGTCGTACACCGGCAGGCCGGTCGCCGGGTCGTCGTAGCGCCCCTCGGAGCCGCCGGCCTGGGCGGTGCCGCGGAAGCCGTGCTCCGGGCCGAAGACCGCCGTCAGCTCCACCCGGGGGTCGTGGTGCATGACGTCGACGATGTGCTCGGCGGCCCGGGTGACGCCGGTGGGGTTCGTGACGACGCCGACCTTCCGGCCGGACAGCTGGGCGTAGTCGTGGGCGGCGAGGTTCTCGAAGCCGGTGCGGAGCGGCTCGCGGTGGTGGGGTGGCATCGGAGTCACCGCCAGGGCGGTCGAGGCGAGCAGGTTTCTTCGGGACAGGTCCATGAGTCCTCCAGTCCCCTAGAGGTTGGCGCGCCCGCCCTTCCTTTTACACATACCGACTGGTTAGTCTGACGCTCGCTGAGCCGAGTCGCGTCGTGTCGAAGGAGACCGATGGTGGAAGCCGTGCGGGATGCGGGAGTGGTCGTCACCGGAGCGGGCGGGGGGATCGGGGCCGCGCTGGCCCGGCGGTTCGCCGCCGCGGGCGCCCGGGTCGTGGTGAACGACCTGGACGCCGGCAAGGCCAAGGCGGTGGCCGAGGAGATCGGCGGGACCGCCGTACCCGGCGACGCCTCCCGCGTCGTCGACGCGGCGCGCGACGCCCTCGGCGGCACCGTGGACGTCTACTGCGCCAACGCCGGGGTCGCCTTCGAGGACGGCGACCTCGCCCACCTGGACGAACGCACCTGGGAGACGTCCTGGGACGTCAACGTGATGGCCCACGTCCGCGCCGCCCACGCGCTGCTGCCCGGCTGGCTGGAGCGGGGCGCCGGACGGTTCGTCTCCACCGTCTCCGCCGCCGGGCTGCTCACCATGATCGGCGCGCCCTCCTACAGCGTGACCAAGCACGGCGCCTACGCCTTCGCCGAGTGGCTGTCCCTGACCTACCGCCACCGGGGCGTCAAGGTGCACGCCATCTGCCCGCAGGGCGTCCGCACCGACATGCTGGCCGCCACCGGCAGCGCCGGCGACCTGGTGCTGCGGCCCACCGCGATCGAACCCGAGGCCGTGGCCGACGCCCTGCTCGAGGGCATCGAGGAGGACCGCTTCCTGATCCTGCCGCACCCCGAGGTCGCCGGCTTCTACCGGACGAGGGCCGGCGAGCCCGACCGCTGGCTCGCCACCATGAACCACATCCAGCAGAAGTGGGAGACCGCCCGGTGACCGCCCCCCGCTACGCCGACCGCCCCTGGCTCGCGCTGCTGACCGACGCCCAGCGCGCCCCCCTCGACCCCGCCGACTCGCTGGTGCACGCCCTGCGCACCGCCGCCGCCGGGCACCCCGACCGCACCTGCCTCACCTACTTCGACACCCGGCTGAGCTACCGGGAGACCGACGAGCTGTCCGACTCCGTCGCCGCCCACCTCGCCGGGCGCGGACTCCGGCGCGGCGACCGGGTGGCCGTACTGCTGCAGAACTCCCCGCACTTCGTGCTGGCCGTGCTCGGCGCCTGGAAGGCGGGCGCGACCGTCGTCCCGGTCAACCCCATGTACAAGTCCGGCGAGGTCGCACACGTCCTGCGGGACGGCGAGGTGACGGCGCTGATCTGCTCCGACCGGGCCTGGGAGACGTACCTGCGGCAGACCGCCGCCGACTCCCCGGTGCGGATCGTGCTCACCGCCTGCGAACGCGACTTCCAGACCCGCGACGACGCGCGCGTGCTGGCCTTCGAGCGGCTGCCCCAGGCCCCGGACGCCGACGACCTGACGGCCGTCGCCCGGCGGGGCGGCCGGCCCCCCGAGGGCCGTCTGCCCCGCCCGGAGGACATCGCGCTGATCAGCTACACCTCGGGCACCAGCGGCACCCCCAAGGGCGCCACCAACACCCACGCCAACATCATGTACAACGCCGAGCGGCAGAGCACCGGACTCGGCCTGCCCGAGGCACCCGTCTACTACGCGCTCGCCCCGCTGTTCCACATCACCGGCATGGTCTGCCAGTTCGGCGCCTGCCTGGTCGGCGCGGGCACCCTGGTGCTCACCTACCGCTTCGAGCCCGGCGTCGTCCTGGACGCCTTCGCCGAGCACCGTCCGCACTACACCGTCGGCCCCTCCACCGCCTACATGGCGCTCGCCGCCCACCCCGGCGCCACCCGCGAGCACTTCGCCTCCTTCGTGCAGCTCTCCTCGGGCGGCGCGCCCGTGCCGCCGGCCCTCGTGGAGCGGTTCCGCGAGCGCTTCGGGCCGTACATCCGGGTCGGCTACGGCCTCACCGAGTGCACCGCCCCCTGCGCCTCCGTCCCGCCCCACCTGGAGGCCCCCGTGGACCCGGTCTCCGGCACCCTGTCCGTCGGTCTGCCCGGCGCCGACACGGTCGTGCGCATCCTGGACGACCGGGGCGCGGAGGTGCCCTTCGGGGAGCACGGGGAGATCGCCGTACGCGGGCCGCAGGTGGTGCCCGGCTACTGGCGGCGGCCCGACGCCACCGCCGAGACCTTCCCGGACGGCGAGCTGCGCACCGGCGACATCGGGTTCATGGACGAGCGGGGCTGGCTGTACGTCGTGGACCGCAAGAAGGACATGATCAACGCGTCCGGCTTCAAGGTGTGGCCGCGCGAGGTCGAGGACGTCCTCTACACGCACCCGGCGGTGCGCGAGGCGGCCGTCGTCGGGGTGCCCGACGGGTACCGGGGCGAGACCGTCAAGGCCTATATCAGCCTCCGTCCGGGCGCCGAGGCGGCCCCCGGTGAACTGGCCGCGTACTGCAAGGAGAGACTGGCCGCGTACAAGTACCCGCGTCAGGTGGAGATCCTGCCCGAGTTGCCCAAGACGGCGAGTGGGAAGATCCTCCGTCGGGAACTGCGTTCCCGGAACACCGACTGAAGACCACGGAAAGGCAGGTGGCGGCAGTGCCCAGGACCACGGACGGAGACGGCACGCCCGTTCCCCAGCGGCTGCTGGCCGCCGCCACCCGGCTCTTCGCCGAACAGGGCTACGACCGCACCTCCGTACAGGAGATCGTGGAGGCGGCCGGCGTCACCAAGGGCGCGCTGTACCACTACTTCGGCTCCAAGGACGACCTGCTGCACGAGGTGTACGCGCGCGTGCTGCGCCTCCAGCAGGAGCGGCTGGACACGTACGCGAACGCCGACGAGCCGGTGGAGAAGCGGCTCAGGGACGCGGCGGCCGACGTGGTCGTCACCACCATCGAGAACCTCGACGACGCGGCGATCTTCTTCCGGTCCATGCACCACCTCAGCCCGGAGAAGAACAAGCAGGTCCGCGCCGAGCGCCGGCGCTACCACGAACGCTTCCGCGCGCTGGTGGAGGAGGGCCAGAAGGAGGGCGTCTTCTCCACGGCGACCCCGGCCGACCTGGTGGTGGACTACCACTTCGGCTCCGTCCACCACCTGTCGACGTGGTACCGCCCCGACGGCCCGCTGACCCCCCAGCAGGTCGCCGACCACCTCGCCGACCTGCTGCTGCGGGCCCTGCGGCCCTGAGCCCGGAGGGCGCCCGGCGCCTAGCCGATGATCTCCTTGAAGAAC
>NZ_JACBWZ010000486.1 GCF_013870595.1 Streptomyces sp. WELS2
GCGACGGCTCACCCCACCCCGCACCGGCACCGGCCGACCCCTCGCGGCCGACGGCCCGCAGCGCGGTCGTGGTCGGTGGCGGACTCGCCGGCATCACCGCGGCGCTCGCCCTCGCCGACGCGGGCATCCGGGTCACCCTGCTCGAAGGCAGGCCCAGGCTGGGCGGCCTCGCCTTCTCCTTCCAGCGCGGCGAACTGACCGTCGACAACGGCCAGCACGTGTACCTGCGCTGCTGCACCGCCTACCGCTGGTTCCTCGACCGGATCCAGGGCGCGGCGCTGGCACCGCTGCAGGACCGCCTGGACGTGCCCGTCGTCGACGTCGCCAAGCCCGTGGGCCGGCGGCTCGGCAGACTGCGGCGCGACCCGCTGCCCGTCCCCCTCCACCTGGGACGCAGCCTGGCCGCCTATCCGCACCTCTCGCTCGCCGAGCGCGCCGCCGTCGGGCGGGCCGCGCTCGCGCTGAAGGGGCTCGACCTCGCCGATCCGACCCTGGACACCCAGGACTTCGGCAGCTGGCTGACCGCGCACGGCCAGTCCGCGCGCGCCATCGAGGCCCTGTGGGACCTGGTCGGGGTCGCCACCCTCAACGCGGTCGCGGGCGACGCCTCGCTGGGGCTCGCCGCGATGGTGTTCAAGACCGGTCTGCTGTCCGACCCGGGCGCGGCCGACATCGGCTGGGCCCGCGTCCCGCTGGGCGAACTGCACGACCGGCTGGCCCGCAAGGCGCTCGACTCCGCGGGCGTCCGTACCGAGGTCCGTACACGCGTCACCTCCGTCTCCACCAACGACAACGGCGGGTGGAGCGTTCAAGTTCCCGGCGAGACGCTTTCCGCAGACGCCGTCGTACTGGCCGTGCCCCAGCGCGAGGCCCACGACCTGCTCCCGCCCGGTGCCCTGGACGCGCCCGGGCGGCTGCTGGAGATCGGCACCGCGCCGATCCTCAACGTCCATGTCGTCTACGACCGCAAGGTGCTCGCGCGCCCCTTCCTCGCGGCGCTCGGCACCCCGGTGCAGTGGGTGTTCGACCGCACCGACGCCTCCGGCCTGCGCACGGGCCAGTACCTCGCGCTGTCCCAGTCGGCCGCGCAGGACGAGATCGACAGGCCGGTGGCCGAACTCCGCGAGCGTTATCTGCCCGAGCTGGAGCGGCTCATCCCGGGCACCCGCGCCGCCGAGGTCAAGGACTTCTTCGTGACCCGGGAGCGCACGGCCACGTTCGCCCCCACCCCCGGCGTCGGACGCCTCAGGCCCGGCGCCCGGACCAAGGCCCCCGGCCTGTACCTGGCCGGAGCGTGGACCGCCACCGGGTGGCCCGCGACCATGGAGAGTGCGGTCCGCAGCGGAGTGAGCGCGGCCGACGCCGTGCTCGGCACGCTGGGCCGGCCCCGCCCCCGCCACCTCTTCGAGTTCGAGGAGGCGGCGTGACGCCCGGCCGGCGGGCGAACGCCCCCGCACCCCCGGTACCGCAACCAGAGGAGAGATTGTGCCCACTGTGCCCCCGGCCGCGACGCCCGCTCGGAGGCCCGCGGTGGACGTGACCGCGCTCCTGGAGCGCGGCAGGAACCTGGCCACACCGGTGCTGCGGGCGGCCGTCGACCGCCTGGCCCCGCCCATGGACACCGTGGCCGCCTACCACTTCGGCTGGATCGACGCCGCCGGCAACCCCGTGGACGGCGACGGCGGCAAGGCCGTCCGCCCCGCGCTGGCCGTGCTGTCCGCCGAGGTCACCGGTGCCGCGCCCGAGGCGGGCGTGCCCGGCGCGGTCGCCGTCGAACTCGTGCACAACTTCTCGCTGCTGCACGACGATCTGATGGACGGCGACGAGCAGCGCCGGCACCGCGACACCGTCTGGAAGGTGCACGGCCCCGCCCAGGCCATCCTGGTCGGCGACGCGCTGTTCGCCCTCGCCGGCGAGGTCCTGCTGGAGCTCGGCACCGTCGAGGCCGGCCGCGCCGCCCGCCGGCTGACCGCGGCCACCCGCGCCCTGATCGACGGCCAGGCCCAGGACATCTCCTACGAGCACCGCGACCGCGTCAGCGTCGAGGAGTGCCTGGAGATGGAGGGCAACAAGACCGGTTCCCTGCTCGCCTGCGCCTCGTCCATCGGCGCGGTCCTCGGCGGCGCCGACGACACCACCGCCGACGCCCTGGAGCGCTACGGCTACCACCTCGGCCTCGCCTTCCAGGCCGTGGACGACCTGCTCGGCATCTGGGGCGACCCGGAGGCCACCGGCAAGCAGACCTGGAGCGACCTGCGCCAGCGCAAGAAGTCCCTGCCGGTCGTCGCCGCCCTCGCGGCCGGCGGCCCCGCCTCCGAACAGCTCGGCGAGATCCTCGCCGCGGACGCCAAGAGCAGCGACTTCGAGAACTTCTCCGAGGAGGAGTTCGCGGCCCGCGCCGCCCTCATCGAGGAGGCCGGCGGCCGCGAGTGGACGGCCGCCGAAGCGCGCCGTCAGCACACCATCGCCATCGAAGCCCTCGACGCCGTGGACATGCCCGACCGGGTACGGGACTCCTTCACGGCGCTCGCCGACTTCGTCGTCGTACGAAAGAGATGATCACCATTGGCTGGATAAGCCTCGCGTAGTCGCCGGCCGGTGCCGCCATACGAAGGGCACCGGCCGACGGCGGACCCACAGCAGCACGACTCGCACGACTGCACGAAGGGGAAGCCATGACAGCGACGACCGACGGAAGCACCGGGGCCATCTTGCCGTCCCGGGCTGCCGCGGCCAGCGACTCCACCCTCACCATCCCCGAGACGGCCGGGGTACAAGAAGCCGCCGCGCGCGCCGTTCAGCGCGCCACCGATTTCCTGCTCGCCCGGCAGGACGCCGAGGGCTGGTGGAAAGGCGACCTGGAGACCAACGTCACCATGGACGCCGAGGATCTGCTGCTCCGTCAGTTCCTGGGCATCCTGGACGAGACCACCACGCAGGCCGCCGCGAAGTTCATCCGCGGCGAGCAGCGCGAGGACGGCACCTGGGCCACCTTCTACGGCGGCCCGGGCGAGCTGTCCACCACCGTGGAGGCGTACGTCGCCCTGCGCCTGGCCGGCGACGCGCCCGACGCGCCGCACATGGCGAAGGCCTCGGCCTGGATCCGTGAGCGGGGCGGCATCGCCGCCGCCCGGGTGTTCACCCGGATCTGGCTCGCCCTGTTCGGCTGGTGGAAGTGGGACGACCTGCCCGAACTCCCGCCGGAGCTGATCTTCTTCCCCACCTGGTTCCCGCTCAACATCTACGACTTCGGATGCTGGGCGCGGCAGACCATCGTGCCGCTCACCATCGTCTCCGCCAAGCGGCCGGTGCGCCCGGCCCCGTTCGCGCTGGACGAGCTGCACACCGATCCGGCCAATCCCAACCCGCCGCAGCCGCTCGCCCCGGTGGCGAGCTGGGACGGGGTCTTCCAGCGGCTGGACAAGGTGGTCCGCGGCTACCGCAAGGTCGCCGTGCGCAGACTGCGCAAGGCCGCGATGAACGCGGCGGCCCGCTGGATCATCGAACGGCAGGAGAACGACGGCTGCTGGGGCGGCATCCAGCCCCCGGCCGTGTACTCCGTCATCGCCCTGCACCTGCTCGGCTACGACCTGCAGCACCCGGTGCTGCGCGAGGGCCTCGCCTCCCTGGACCGCTTCGCCGTCTGGCGCGAGGACGGCGCCCGGATGATCGAGGCCTGCCAGTCCCCGGTGTGGGACACCTGCCTGGCCACCATCGCGCTCGTGGACGCCGGACTGCCCACGGACCACCCGCAACTGGTCAAGGCGGCCGACTGGATGCTCGGCGAGGAGATCGCCCGGCCCGGCGACTGGGCGGTGCGCCGGCCCGAACTGCCCCCGGGCGGCTGGGCCTTCGAGTTCCACAACGACAACTACCCCGACATCGACGACACCGCCGAGGTCGCGCTCGCGCTGCGCCGCGTCCGCCACCACGACCCCGAGCACGTGGACCGGGCCATCGGCCGCGCCGTCCGCTGGAACCTCGGCATGCAGTCGAAGAACGGTGCCTGGGGCGCCTTCGACGTGGACAACACCAGCCCGTTCCCGAACCGGCTGCCGTTCTGCGACTTCGGCGAGGTGATCGACCCGCCGTCCGCGGACGTCACCGCGCACGTGGTGGAGATGCTCGCCGCCGAGGGCCTGGCCGACGACCCGCGCACCCGGCGCGGCATCGACTGGCTGCTCGCCGAACAGGAGCCGAACGGCTCGTGGTTCGGCCGCTGGGGCGTCAACTACATCTACGGCACCGGCTCGGTGGTCCCCGCGCTCACCGCGGCCGGACTGCCCACCTCGCACCCGGCGATCCGGCGGGCCGTGACCTGGCTGGAGAGCGTCCAGAACGACGACGGCGGCTGGGGCGAGGACCTGCGCTCCTACAAGGACGCCAAGGAATGGAGCGGCCGGGGCGCCTCCACCGCCTCGCAGACCGGGTGGGCGCTGATGGCGCTGCTCGCGGCGGGGGAGAAGGGCTCCGCGGCCGTCGAGCGCGGCGTGCGGTGGCTGGCCGGCACCCAGCGGGAGGACGGCGGGTGGGACGAGCCGTACTTCACCGGCACCGGCTTCCCCTGGGACTTCTCCATCAACTACCACCTGTACCGGCAGGTGTTCCCGCTCACCGCGCTCGGCCGGTACCTGCACGGGGACCCCTTCGAGCGCAACCTGTTCGCCCGGGCCGCGAAGGCCTCCGCGCGGGCCGAGGGAGACTGATGTGAGCCACCAGCCCGCTCCGGCTCCGCTGCTGATCGCCTGCGCGCTCGGCATCGAGCACCTC
>NZ_JACBWZ010000487.1 GCF_013870595.1 Streptomyces sp. WELS2
GCCCAAGACGCTGCACACCGGGTGGCGCGGGGTGTGGCCCCCGCCACCCGGTGTCCAGCGTCTTCGGCGCGGGCGCGACCTTCTTGCCGGCCACCCGCCAGGGCTGCTCGACGAGGGCGACGGTCACGCCGTGCGCGGGCAGCGCGGCGGCGAGCGCCCGGAGGTCGCGGGCCTCGATGCCGCCGCCCGCGCCATGGCTCACGGCCAGCACCAGCCGGGCCTCCTCCGCCGGGTGCCAGGTGATCCGGGCGTCCCCGGCCTCCGTACCGACCGTCTCGGTGGTCACGTCGGTCACGTGTGTCTCATCCGTCACGTCAGAAGAGTGTGCCCTCTTCCGGTGCCTCCAGCTCCTTCAGCAGCTCCGGGCCGTTGTTGCGGACGTTGCTGACGGCCGTGGAGACCGGGTAGGCGCGCATCAGGCCGGGCGGGGGCGGGGCGAGCAGGTCGCGCAGGGCGTCGGGGTCGGTGCGGGAGGGGTCGAGCCAGGCGTCCCAGCGGTCGGGGGTGAGCATCAGCGGCATCCGGGGGTGGATGTCGGCGAGGGAGCGGGGGCCCTCGGCGGGGGCCACGGCCAGCGGGGTCCGCTCGGCCTCGGTGGTGATCACCGAGCAGGTCACCCACCAGGCGCGGGGGTGGTCGTCGGGCAGGGTCCGGTCGCGCCAGAACTCGTACAGCCCGGCCATCGCGAACACCGAGCCGTCTGCGGGCAGCACGAAGTACGGCTGCTTGCGGGGCCGCTTCTTCCTGCCCTCGACCTCCAGCTCGCGCTCCTGCTCGCCGGTGACCCACTCGTAGTAGCCGTCGGCGGGCAGGATGCAGCGGCGGGCGGCGAAGGCGCGGCGGTAGGCGGGCTTCTCGTGCACGGTCTCCGCGCGGGCGTTGATCATCCGGGCGCCGCCCTCGGGGCTCTTGGCCCAGGACGGGACCAGTCCCCACTTCAGCTTGCGCAGCTGGCGAACCGGACGAGGGGATTCCGCGTCTTTCAGGGGACGGTCCAGGACGGCGTAGACCTCCTTGGTCGGCGCCACGTTGTAGTCCGGCTCCAGGGTCTCCTCGGGCTCCCACATCTCGACTTCGAAGACACCTGCGAGATCCTCGGGCCTACGACTCGATGCATACCGTCCGCACATAAGTGCCACACTGCCAGACGCCTCACGACGACAGGGAGCCATCACCGGAATGGACAGCCTCGCCGCCATCGCGCTGCCCGACCTCTGGGACCGGCTCACCGGAACCCAGCCCGCCCCGGGACTGTGGGTGGTGCTGGCCACGCTCGCCGCCGCGCTGGCCGTGGTGGTCCCGCACCCGGTGTGGCGGATATCCCGCAACGCGATCACCATCGCGCACGAGGGCGGCCACGGTCTGCTCGCCCTGCTCACCGGCCGGCAGCTCACCGGCATCCGGCTGCACTCCGACACCAGCGGCCTCACCCTGAGCCGGGGCAAGCCGTACGGGGCCGGCATGATCCTGACCGCCGCCGCCGGCTATCCGGCCCCCTCGCTGCTGGGCCTCGGCGGGGCCGCGCTGCTGGCGGCCGACCGCGTCACCCTGCTGCTGTGGGTGGCGACCGCGCTGCTGCTGGTGATGCTGGTGGTGATCCGCAACGCCTACGGCGTGCTGACCGTGGTCCTCGCCGGCGGCACGTTCCTGCTGGTGTCCTGGCTGGCGGAGCCGCGGGTGCAGGCGGCGTTCGGGTACGCGGTGGTGTGGTTCCTGCTGCTCGGCGGGGTCCGGCCGGCGTTCGAGCTCCAGGCCAGGCGGTCGCGGGGCGGCGCGGGCGACTCGGACGCCGACCAGCTGTCCCGGCTGACGCACGTACCGGCGGGCCTGTGGCTGCTGCTGTTCCACGCCGTGTCGCTGTGCTCGCTGATCGGCGGTGGCCGCTGGCTGCTGGAAGGTTGACCCCGGGCCCTCCTTATAAAGTGGCCCCATGACCCCGAACAGCTCCTCAACCGCCCTCTGGCCCGCCCCGCACGCGAGCGGAGCCGTCGACGCGACGGTCCACGTGCCGGGGTCCAAGTCGGTCACCAACCGCGCCCTGGTCCTGGCCGCCCTGGCCTCCGAGCCGGGCTGGCTGCGCCGCCCGCTGCGGTCCCGCGACACCCTGCTGATGGCCGGCGCGCTGCGGGCCATGGGCGTGGAGATCGAGGAGGGAGTGGGTCCCGACGGCACCGGCGAGGCCTGGCGGGTGCTGCCCACGGGCCTGCGCGGCCCGGCCACGGTGGACGTCGGCAACGCGGGCACGGTGATGCGGTTCGTGCCGCCGGTGGCCGCGCTGGCCGACGGCCCGATCCGGTTCGACGGGGACCCCCGGTCGTACGAGCGCCCCCTGAACGGCGTGATCGACGCGCTGCGGCAGCTGGGCGCCCGGATCGACGACGACGGCCGGGGCGCGCTGCCGCTGACCGTGCACGGCGGCGGGGCCCTGGACGGCGGCCCGGTCTCGGTCGACGCCTCCTCCTCGTCCCAGTTCGTCTCGGCGCTGCTGCTGTCCGGACCGCGCTTCAACCAGGGCGTGGAGGTCCGCCACACCGGCGCGACCCTGCCCTCGATGCCGCACATCCGTATGACGGTGGAGATGCTGCGCGCGGCCGGCGCCCAGGTGGACACCCCGGAGTCGGGCGGCGAGCCGAACGTGTGGCGGGTGACGCCGGGCGCGATGCTCGGCCGGGACCTGACCATCGAGCCGGACCTGTCCAACGCGCAGCCGTTCCTGGCGGCGGCCCTGGTGACCGGCGGCAAGGTGCTGATCCCGGACTGGCCGGCCCGCACCACCCAGCCGGGTGACCGGCTGCGGGAGATCTTCACCGAGATGGGCGGTTCCTGCGAACTCACCGACTCGGGGCTGGTGTTCACCGGATCGGGCGCGATCCACGGCATCGACGTGGACCTGGGTGACGTGGGCGAGCTGACCCCGGGGATCGCGGCGGTGGCCGCGCTCGCCGACTCGCCGTCCACCCTGCGGGGCGTGGCCCACCTGCGGCTGCACGAGACGGACCGGCTGGCCGCGCTCAGCAAGGAGATCAACGAGCTGGGCGGCGACGTCACGGAGACCGCCGACGGCCTGCACATCCGCCCGCGCCCGCTGCACGGCGGGACCTTCCACACCTACGAGGACCACCGCCTGGCCACCGCCGGTGCGATCATCGGCCTGGCGGTGCCGGGTGTCCGGATCGAGAACGTGGCGACGACGGCGAAGACCCTGCCGGACTTCCCCGAGCTGTGGACCGGGATGCTCGGGCAGTAGGGACGTACGCCATGCGCCGCTACGGCAAGCACACCGACGAGGACGACATCCGCAGCCGCCCCAACCGCAAGGGCAACCGGCCGCGCACGAACATCCGGCCCAAGTACGAGGACGCCGCCGAGGGCATGGTCCTCACCGTCGACCGGGGGCGGCTGACCTGCCTGGTGGGCGACCGGCCGGTGCTGGCCATGAAGGCCCGCGAGCTGGGCCGCAAGGCCGCCGTCGTGGGCGACCGGGTGGCGCTGGTCGGCGATCTGTCCGGCAAGAAGGACACCCTCGCCCGGATCGTCCGCATCGAGGAGCGCTCGTCGGTGCTGCGGCGCACGGCCGACGACGACGATCCCTACGAGCGCGTGGTCGTCGCCAACGCCGACCAGCTGGCCATCGTGACCGCCCTGGCCGACCCCGAGCCCCGCCCCCGCCTCGTCGACCGCTGCCTGGTCGCGGCCTACGACGGCGGCCTGGATCCGCTGCTGGTGCTGACCAAGTCGGACCTGGCCCCGCCGGACAAGCTGCTGGAGCTGTACGGCGACCTGGACATCCCGTACGTCGTCACCAGCCGGGAGGAGTTGGAGAACGGCGACGCGGCGAACCGGGTGCGCGCCCACCTGAGCGGCAAGAGCACGGCGTTCGTGGGGCACTCGGGCGTCGGCAAGACCACCCTGGTCAACGCGCTGGTGCCCGAGGAGCGCCGGCGGACGACCGGACTGGTCAACGCGGTGACCGGCCGGGGCCGGCACACCACCACCTCCGCGCTCGCGCTGCCGCTGGCCGGTGCGGACGGCTGGGTGATCGACACCCCGGGGGTCCGGTCCTTCGGGCTCGCCCACATCGACCCGTCCCGGGTGATCCACGCCTTCCCGGACCTCGAACCCGGCACCGCGGACTGCCCGCGCGCGTGCAGCCACGACGAGCCGGACTGCGCGCTGGACGCGTGGGTGGCCGACGGCCACGCCGACCCGGCGCGGCTGTACTCCCTGCGCCGGCTGCTGGCCACGCGGGAGCGCCGGGAAGGCGACTGAGTCCCGCGTTGTTTGCCCGAGCATCAGTCCGGTGAGTGCATAATCACACCGAGCCGGAGATCCGGACCCAACGGGAGGACAGCACATGGCATGGCTGCTGGTCATAGTGGCCGGGATATTGGAGACCGGTTTCGCCGTGTGCCTGAAACTCTCGCACGGGTTCACACGCCTGTGGCCGACGATCGCGTTCGCGTCGTTCGCACTGGGCAGCTTCGGTCTGCTGACCCTGTCCCTGAGGAAGCTGGACGTCGGCCCGGCGTACGCGGTGTGGACCGGCATCGGCGCGGCGGGCACCGCGATCTACGGCATGGTCTTCCTCGGCGACCTGGTGTCCACCTTGAAGATCGTCTCCATCAGCCTGGTCATCGTCGGGGTGATCGGGCTCCAGCTGTCGGGGTCGGCGCACTAGAGGGCCGCGCCGGTCCGCCCAGGTGGCGCGGCAGCACGGCCCGCACCAGCTCCGCGATGCCGCCCTCCCCGGGCGGGGCCGCCACACAG
>NZ_JACBWZ010000488.1 GCF_013870595.1 Streptomyces sp. WELS2
CGCAGGACCTGACCATGTCGGGCAAGCGGCACGGCTTCCACGCCAAGTGGAGGCAGCTGTTCGGCAAGGCGCCGGACGCCCGGCTGCGGACCGGTTCCACCACGAAGATCATGACGGCGCTCGTGGTGCTGTCGCAGCGCAACGTGGACCTCGGGAAGAAGGTGAAGATCAAGAAGGAGTACACCGACTACGTCATCGACCCGGCGACGCACACCCAGCGCTACTCCAGCGCCAACCTGCTCCTCGGTGACTCGATGTCGGTGGGCGACCTGCTGTACGGCCTGATGCTGCCGTCGGGCTGCGACGCGGCCTACGCGCTGGCGGACACCTACGGCACCGGCTCCACGACGGCCCAGCGGACCAAGTCGTTCATCGCCAAGATGAACGGCAAGGCGCACGAACTGGGCCTGAACAACACCCACTTCGACTCCTTCGACGGGGTGTCCAACGGCAAGAACTACTCCTCGCCGCGCGATCTGGCCAAGCTGGCCGGGGCCGCGCTGAAGAACAAGACGTTCAAGAAGGTCGTCGGCACCAAGGTCTACAGCGACATGAAGTCGTACCGGCCCGGCGGCGGAACGCACGCCATGGCGCCCTGGAAGAACTCCAACACGCTCCTCAGCACCTACCGGGGCGCGTTCGGCGTGAAGACGGGCTCCGGGCCGGAGGCCAAGTTCTGCCTGGTGTTCGCGGCCACCCGCGGCTCCAAGACGGTCGTCGGCTCGGTCCTCGCGGCGAGCTCGGCGGACCAGCGGTTCAAGGACGCGACGAAGATCCTGGACTACGGCTTCACGCGCTAGCGCGGGCCCCGCAAGCCGGGCCCGCGGACCAGTGGCCGCGGGCCCGGCGACAGCGGCAGGAACCGCTCCCTCGTGTTACGACAGCTGGGACTGGACCTGGGAGGAGATCAGTTCCAGGTGGTCCAGGTCGCCGAGGTCCAGTACCTGGAGGTAGATCCGGCGGGAGCCGACCTCGGCGTACCGGCCGATCTTCTCGACGACCTCGGCCGGGGAACCGGCCAGCCCGTTGGCCTTCAGTTCGTCCACCTCACGGCCGATCGCGGCGGCGCGCCGGGCCACCTCCCGGTCGTCCTTGCCGACGCACACCACGAGCGCATTGGAGTACACCAGGTCGTCCGCGTCCCGGCCGGCCTCCACGGCGGCGGCCCGCACCCGGCCGAACTGCCGCTCGCTGTCCTCCACCGAGGCGAACGGGATGTTGAACTCGTCGGCGTACCGCGCGGCCAGCCGCGGCGTGCGGGTCGCGCCGTGGCCGCCGATCAGTACGGGGATCTTCCGCTGCGCGGGCTTGGGCAGCGCCGGCGACCCGGTGAGGTCGTAGTACGTCCCGTGGAAGTCGAACGTCTTGCCGACCTCGGTCGCCCACAGCCCGGTGACGATCGCCAGCTGCTCCTCCAGCCGGGCGAACTTCTCCTTCGGGAACGGGATGCCGTACGCCTTGTGCTCCTCCTCGAACCAGCCCGCGCCGAGGCCGAGTTCGACCCGGCCGCCGGACATCTGGTCGACCTGGGCGACCTGGATGGCGAGCACGCCGGGCAGCCGGAAGGTGCCGGCCGTCATCAGCGTGCCGAGGCGGATGCGCTTGGTCTCGCGGGCCAGGCCGGCCAGCGTGATCCAGGCGTCCGTGGGGCCGGGCAGGCCGTCCACGTTGCCCATGCGCAGATAGTGGTCCGAGCGGAAGAAGGCGTCGAACCCGAGGTCCTCGGTGGCCTTGGCCACGGTGAGCAGGGTGTCGTAGGTGGCCCCTTGCTGGGGCTCGGTGAAGATTCGCAGGTCCATACACCTATCCTGCACGGCGCCGCGCGCGTCGACCTCACGGGTACCTCCCGGCGCGGCCGAGTCCGCTCGGGTGAAACGCGCCCGCCGGCACTCCGGGCCCGGCACGCGGAGCCCCCGCCGGACCAGCGGGGGCTCCGGTGACCGAGACGCCTCGGGCTACCCGGCGGGCTGGTTCGGTGTGTTCGGTGTGTTCGGCTGAGCCGGCTCGTTGGGTGTGTTGGGTGTGTTGGGTGTGTTCGGCTGAGCGGGCTCGTTCGGCGTATTCGGCTTGTTCGGTTCGTTCGGCGTGTTCGGCGTGTTGGGCTTGTTCGGCTGGGTCCCCTCACCGGGCTTCGTCTCACCACCCGGCTGGGTCTCACCACCGGGCTTCGTCTCACCACCCGGCTGGGTCTCACCACCCGGCTGGGTCTCACCACCCGGCTTCGTCTCACCACCAGGCTTCGTCTCACCACCAGGCTTCGTCTCACCACCCGGCTGGGTCTCACCACCCGGCTTCGTCTCCCCACCCGGCTTCGTCTCACCACCCGGCTTCGTCTCACCACCCGGCTGGGTCTCCCCACCAGGCTTCGTCTCCCCGCCAGGCTTCGTCTCGCCACCCGGCTGGGTCTCCCCACCGGGCTTCGTCTCCCCACCGGGCTTCGTCTGACCACCCGGCTGCGGCTGGCCATTCTGTGTCCCGGTGCCCTGGTTGACGGGCCCGTTGACGGTTGAATTGATTATTTGGTTGATGTTGTTGGTGACCTGCTGCTGGATCTGCGTCAGGACCGTCGTCGGCACACCGAGGCTCTGCGCCTTCGCCTGTGCGGCCGCCACGCCTTTCGCCTTCGCCTGCTGCGGGGACGCGCCCCGCTTGATGGCCGCTTGAGCCGCGCTCGTCGCGGCGGCCACGACGGCGGACGTCTGCTTTCCGCCGGCCGAGTTGCCCGTGCAGGTTACGGAACCCACACGGAAGGTGCCTGTTCCCGTGACCGCCATCGGTCCGATACGGCCGTCGGAGGAAGAGCGTGCGGACGCCCCACCGGGGGTGACGGTGAATTTCTGGTCGGGAGCGAATCCACTGCCCGTCAGGGTTCCCCCCGCGACCCGGCAAGTCGGGGTCGGGGCGGCGGAGGCCGGACCCACCGTGCCGGTGACCGCTCCGCTGACCAGCGCGGCCACCGCGGCAGCGCTCAGCACTGATTTCCCTCGCATGAAGCTCTCCTCTGCTGGCGTTTCAATTTCAGCGACAGAGACGTCTCGACGGACACCAGCACGCTAACCCGGCTCCTCCAACGACGCATCTAGAGTTGCAGGCACCGGCGAGGGGTCAGTATTATTCAACTTTCCTTCGAGGTGACAGAATGAAAACGGCGACGCTACGCATCATTTCGGTTGCCACAGCAATCCTTTTCTGCGTGGCAACGAGTATTTCGGCCGCTGCGGAGAGTAGGACCGCTTCCTCGTCGCAGCTCAAGTGCTACCGAACCATTCGCGACCTGAATTCGGTCGTGTGTTATCGAATGTCCTACCGGCCACTGCTGCAAGACGGCCGGATCACATTCGTCCCATTCCTCGTCCAAGTGCCCACACCCGCGAATCCCCCGCAGGTGACGACCGTCGGCGAACTCCCGTCGACCTGATACCGGCACCTGGTGCGCCACAAGTGCACGGGCGCGGGCGCGCTGGTCACACGCCGAACGGGCTGTCCTGGGCGTCCTCCGGCACCATCGCCGCCCGTGCCGCCAGTTTGCGCAGCATCTCCAGCACGCGGTCGCGGGACTCGTCGGCCGCGTCGATCGCCTCCATGCACTGCCAGTACGTCGTCTCGTCCACGGCGGCGCTGGCCATGCCCACCAGTGATATGCCGACCTCGCCGAGCAGACCGCCGAGGCAGAGCAGGGTCTCGCGGGCGTCCTCCAGTTCGGTGAGCTGGGCGGCGCGCAGGTCGCCGGGGTCGAGTTCGGGCGGGTCCAGGACGCCGCAGCCCCGGCCCGCCAGCTCCGTCAGCCCCAGCGCTTCGCCGCGCAGTTCCGGCGGGCCGGAGACCGCGAGGCGGCTCCCGATCGCCTGGGCCAGGGCCTGCGCCTGCCACACCTCCGCCATCATCTCCCCGGCATCGGCGCCGGCCGCAAGGGCCCGCCTGCTCGCCAGGATGAGCCGTACCGCATCCATACGATGCCCCCGTCCGTCCGCCGCACCCCGTCGGCACGGCCTCCTGAACTCACCTGTCCACTACCCAGAGTGAGGGTCGTTGAGGCGAAAAGCCAGAGGAAGACGGAAATTAGTGGACAACAATTCGGATTCGTCACGCGACTTGACTGCGGAGAGTAATAACGGAACCTATGAGTCCGCCTGTTGCCGCCCGCCTCCGGTGCCCGGAACCGGGAAGCGGTGTTCGTTGCGGTCGATCTTGGCGGCCAGCGCGGCCAGCGGATCGATGCCGAGGACCTCGCAGAACTGGAGCAGGTAGGCCAGCACATCGGCGACCTCGTCGGTCACCCGGTGCGCCGTGCCCACGTCGTCCATCACCCGCTCGGACTCCTCCGGGGTGAGCCACTGGAAGATCTCGACCAGTTCGGACGCCTCCACCGAGAGGGCGGCGACGAGGTTCTTGGGCGTGTGGTACGGCTGCCAGTTCCGCGCGGCGGCGAACTCGGCCAGTCTGCGCTGGAGGGCGGCCAGGTCGGGGTGTTCGGTCACGTGTTCAGGTGTACCACCGTGACGCCCGGGGTCCCGGCGGCCCATGAGGCGTCGTGCACGGCGGCCACGCACCGGATGTGTCCGCGCCGGCCCATCCGGGCGGCCGTCAGCAGCAGTTCCCGGCGCTGGACGGGATCCAGGCCCCGGTCGAAGCCGTCGGCGAGGACGGTGAGGGTGCGCAGGGCGTCGGGCACCTCGCCGGGGGCGTCCATGTCGAGCACGCCCGGCCCGGTCAGCAGCACCAGGGCCAGCGCCAGGTAGCGCAGTTCG
>NZ_JACBWZ010000489.1 GCF_013870595.1 Streptomyces sp. WELS2
CGGAGCAGGCTCTTCTCCCGGCCGTCGAAGGACTTCAGCGCCCAGGGAGTGGTGGCGGCGTCGGCCGCGCACTGGGGCCGGTCCTTCGGTGCGGGGCGGCTCGGCACCGGACGGCAGGTGCTCGTCTGGGAGCCGGTGACCACCTGGTGGCAGCCGACGGCCCATGCCGCGGACCGGATCATCGGGCTGGACTGAGCACCGGCCCGGGCACCCGGCCCCCGGACCGGGCTCCGGCTCAGCCGAGCACCAGTTCCGGCGAGTACAGGTCCAGCCACCCGGCGAGGTCCAGGGTGCGTTCCAGTCCGCGCCGGGCGGCCTGGGTGCTGACCGGGGTCTCGCGTTCGGAGGCCGCCCGCACCCGGTCCCGGTCGAGCAGGTCGAACACCGGGTGGGAGGGCCGGGCCAGCAGCTCCTTGACCTGCTCCTGGAGCGCACGGGCGTACCCGGGGTCCTGGGTGGACGGGTACGGGCTCTTCACCCGGTCGTACACGGACTTCGGCAGGAGATCCGCCGTCGCCTCGCGGAGCAGGCTCTTCTCCCGGCCGTCGAAGGACTTCAGCGCCCAGGGAGTGTTGTAGACGTACTCGACCAGCCGGTGGTCGCAGAACGGCACCCGGACCTCCAGGCCGACGGCCATGCTCATGCGGTCCTTGCGGTCGAGCAGCATGCGGACGAAGCGGGTCAGGTGCAGATGGCTCATCCGCCGCATGCTGTACTCGAAGTCGCTCTCGCCGTCCAGGCGGTCGATGCCGGCGATGGCAGTGCGGTAGCCGTCGGCCACATAGCCTTCGAGGTCCAGGGCCTTGGCTATATCGGCACGCACCACATCGGCGTCCTCGCCGAAGTGGCGGTTCATGGTGGCCAGCCACGGGAAGGTGTCGGCGCGGCGCGCCTCCTCGTCGAAGAACTGCAGATAGCCGCCGAAGACCTCGTCAGCGGACTCGCCGGACAGCGCCACCGTGGACTTCTCCCGGATGGCCCGGAAGAGCAGCAGCAGGGAACTGTCCATGTCGCCGAGGCCGGACGGCAGGTCGCGGGCCCGGATCACCCGCTCGCGCACACCGGGATCGGAGAGGGCGTCGGAGTCGAGCACGATGTCCTGGTGCTCGGTGCCGGCGAGCCGGGCCACGTCGTGCACGAAGGGCGTGTCGGGCGTGCCGCGCAGTTCGTCGGCCACGAAGTTGTCGGTCTGTCCGGCGAAGTCGACGGCGAAGCTGCGCACCTTCTCGCCGTGGACGGCGAGCTGCCGGGCGGCGAGCGCGGTCATGGCCGAGGAGTCGAGTCCGCCGGAGAGCAGGGTGCAGCGCGGCACGTCGGAGACCAGCTGGCGGCGCACGATGTCGTCGAGAAGCGAGCGCACGGTGGCGATCGTGGTGTCACGGTCGTCGGTGTGCGGGCGGGTCTCCAGGCGCCAGTACACGCGGGTGGACAGGCCGGAGCGGTCGACGGTGACGACGGTGCCGGGTTCCACCTCGGCCATGCCGTCCCAGACGGCGTGGCCCGGCGTCTTGATCATGACGAACAGCTCGCGCAGGCCGTCCAGGGTGACGCGGGCCCGGGCCAGCGGGTTGGCGAGGATCGCCTTGGGCTCGGAACCGAACAGGACGCCGTCGGGGGTCCGGTAGTAGTAGAAGGGCTTGATGCCCATGCGGTCGCGGATCATCACCAGCTTGTCGTACCGGCCGTCCCAGACGGCGAACGCGTACATGCCGTTGAGCCGTTCGGCGACCGCGTCGCCCCACTCCAGATAGCCGTGCAGCACCACCTCGGTATCGGAGTCGGTGGTGAACCGGTGGCCACGGTCGGCGAGTTCCCGGCGCAGCTCGGTGAAGTTGTACGCCTCGCCGGAGTAGACCATGGCCACGGTGCCCTCGGGGGTGGGCACGGACATCGGCTGACGGCCGCCGGGCAGATCGATGATGGCGAGCCGGCGGTGCCCCAGGGCGGCGGGTCCCTCGCTCCAGGTGCCGCGGTCGTCCGGGCCCCGGCAGGCCATCGTCTCGGTCATCGCGTCCAAGGCGGCGGCCTCGGTGGTCAGATCACGGTCGAAGGAGACCCATCCGGTGATGCCGCACATGCGCTACCTCCTGCCTCCGGCCGCCGACGGACCCCCGTTCACCTGCGTTTTCCTCGGGAGCGGGAGGTCGGCCGGGCAAACCAGTTGTATCGAGCACCTATATCGAGAGTCCGCCAGACGTCCGGCCGAGTCAACGCACCGGAAACACGGGACGGGTATCCGGTTCCACGGTTTCGGCCGCGTTTTGCCTCAGCAAAATCGACGGATCCGCATGTTGCCGCACGCCTACCGACAGGAACCGGCCACAGGCAAAAACTTCCTCAAGTAAACGGCGTGTTACGTCTTCGCGATCAGAAACCCGGCGGACAGACTCCGGAGGACGTACGGCGGTGACGCGGCGCATCACCGGGAGGCCTCCGCAATGGCCCGGATTACCCCGAATGCCGTAATGGTGTTTCCGCCCTATCGTGCTGTCATGGAGCACGCACTGAGTCCCGCGACCCTCGCCGAACTGCGCCGCCCGCGCCCCTATCCGGCGGTCTCCGTGCTGACCCCGACGCACCGCCGGCAACGCGGGAACGGCCAGGACCAGGTCCGGCTGCGCAACGCGCTGACCGAGGCGCGCCGGCGGCTGGAGTCCGACCCCGCCGTCACCCGTGAGCGCCGTGCCGATGTCGAGGCGCAACTCGACCGGGCCCTGGCCGAGGTCGACCTGACACACGCCGAGGACGGCCTGGTGATCTTCGCCGCACCGGGTGAGCACCAGGTGTGGTCGCTGGCCCGGCCCGTGCCCGAGCGGGTGGTGCTGTCGGACACCTTCCTGACCCGCAACCTGGTGTCGGCCCACGCTGCCGAGCGGCCCTTCTGGGTGCTGTCGCTCTCCGCCGACCGCGTCACGCTGTGGAACGGCGGCGCCGGCCGCGTCGTGGAAGAGCACTGGGGCGGCTTCCCGCTGACGCGTGCCCGGGAGAACTTCGACGCCGAGCGGCTCATGCAGATCGGCGACCAGCCGAGCACCTTCCGCGACGAGGGCACCCGCCGGTTCCTGCGCGAGGCGGACACCGTGATGAGCAGGGTCCTGCGCGCGGCGCCCCGGCCGCTGTACATCACCGGCGAGCAGGCGGCGCTGTCCCTGATGGAGGAGGCCGGCACGGTCGCGCGCCACGCCGTGCCGATACGCCGCGGCGGGCTCGCCCATGCCGGTCCGGAGGCGGTGTGGCAGGCCATCCGGCCGGTCCTGGAGGAGGAGTCCCGCGAGAACGCCGCGTCCGTCCTGCGCGAGCTCACCTCGGCGCGCGGGCGCCGGGCCTACGCGGCCGGGGTCGACGAGCTGTGGCAGAGCGCCCGGGACGGCCGCGTCCGGCTGCTCGCCGTGGAGGAGAACTACCGGACGACCGTCCGCGAGACCGGCGACCACCTGGAACCGGCCCGGCCCGGCGACCTGGACGCCCGCGACGACATCGTGGACGAGATCGTCGAGCGGTGCCTGGAGACCGGAGCCGACGTGCGCTTCGTCCAGGACGGCACACTGGACGACGCGAACGGCATCGCCGGGGTGCTGCGGTACTGATCGCGGGATGCCACGGCCCGGTGGGCGGCCGGTGGGCGGGCCGAGCCGGTCCGGTGACCGTGCGGAGCCGGTCGGGAGACCGGACGGAGCCGCTCCCAGCCCACGACCGCCGGCCCGCCGACTGCCCAGCCCCCAGCCCCCAGCCCCCAGCCCCCAGCCCCCGCGTACGCTACGGCCTGATCGTCGGCGTGAGGGAGCGTGCGCATGGGTGAGTTGCTGGGTGTGGCGGTGCTGGGTGCCGGGCACATGGGCGCGGACCACATACGGCGCCTCGATCGAGTGGTGAGCGGTGCCAGGGTCGCGGCCGTCGCCGATCCCGATCCCGCCCGGGCCGAGGCGGCGGTGGCCGGCCTGACCGGGGTCACCGTGCACACCGACCCGCTGGCCGCCCTGGACGCACCCGGTGTGGCGGCGGTGCTGATCGCGTCCCCGGGCCCCGCGCACGAGGAGGCCCTGCTCGCCGCCTTCGCCCGCCGGCTGCCGGTGCTGTGCGAGAAGCCCATGGTGCCGGACTCCGCCGGCGCCCTGCGGGTGATGGAGGCCGAGGCCGCGCTCGGCCGCCGGCTGGCGCAGATCGGCTTCATGCGCCGCTACGACGCCGAGTACCTGCGGCTGAAGGCGCTGCTGGACGGCGGCGGTCTGGGCCGGCCCCTGATGCTGCACTGCACCCACCGCAACGTGTCCTCACCCGACGGCTTCACCAGCGCCATGCTGATCAACAGCTCGGTGTCGCACGAGATCGACGCGGCCCGCTGGCTGCTCGGACAGGAGCTGACGGCGGTCACCGTACTGCGGCCCACGCCGTCCTCGCGGGCGCCCGGGGGTCTGTCCGACCCCCAGTTCGTGCTGTTCGAGACCGGGTCGGGCGCACTGGTGGACGTGGAGGTCTTCGTCAACTGCGGTTTCGGCTACCAGGTGCGCTGCGAGGTGGTGTGCGAGGCGGGCAGCGCGCGGATCGGCGAGGCGCACACCATGGTGGTCACCACCCGGGACGGCGCCCGCGAGGAGGTGGCCCGGGACTATCTCGTCCGCTTCGCCGACGCCTACGACCGCGAGGTGCAGGCCTGGGTGGACGCCACCCGGCGCGGCGAGGTCACCGGTCCGAGCGCCTGGGACGGGTACGCGGCGTCCGTGGTCGCCGAGGCGGGCGTACGGTC
>NZ_JACBWZ010000049.1 GCF_013870595.1 Streptomyces sp. WELS2
GACCATGGCCCAGGCCAGATAGGGGCCGTCCCCCGCACCCATCAGGACAGACCGGTGGCCGGGACCTCCACCGGCGACGGTCGCCCGACGTAACGGCCGGCCTGCCGTTTTCCCTCGTCCGGCCGCATGAATCGCCCTGCGGGCCGGACCCCGGCGTCCCCGGTTCGGAGTAATCCAACGCGAGATCATCGCCCTCCCGGGTGACGGTGGGTGGAGCGCCCACAGAGGCGAACCCACCTTCTGACCGGCGGGCGAAGGCCCCGTCGGAACACGGAAAGCAGGGACGGTTCATGGCGACCTTGTGCAAGCCCTCGGTGTCGGTCCCGGAGTACGTGATCACGATGGAGGAGACGCTGGAGCTGGCGCGCTCCCGCCACGCCGACCACCCACAACTGCCACTCGCCCTCAGGCTGATCGAGAACACCGGCGTCAAGACGCGGCACATCGTCCAGCCCATCGAGGAGACCCTCAAGCACCCGGGCTTCGAGGAGCGCAACAAGCTCTACGAGGCCGAGGCCAAGGCCCGGGTCCCCGCGGTCATCCAGCGCGCGCTGGACGACGCGGAACTGCTCACCAGCGACATCGACGTGATCATCTACGTGTCGTGCACGGGCTTCATGATGCCCTCGCTCACGGCGTGGCTGATCAACGAGATGGACTTCGACAGCACCACCCGCCAGCTCCCGATCGCCCAGCTGGGCTGCGCGGCCGGCGGTGCGGCGATCAACCGGGCGCACGACTTCTGTTCGGCCTACCCGCACGCCAACGCCCTCATCGTGGCCTGCGAGTTCTGTTCGCTGTGCTACCAGCCCACCGACCTCGGCGTCGGCTCGCTGCTCTCCAACGGGCTGTTCGGCGACGGCGTCGCCGCCGCCGTGGTCCGCGGGCGCGGCGGCCGGGGCGTCAGCCTGGAGCGCAACGGCTCCTACCTGATCCCGAAGACCGAGGACTGGATCGCCTACGACGTGCGCGCGACCGGTTTCCACTTCCTGCTGGACAAGCGGGTGCCGACGACGATGGAGCCGCTCGCCCCGGCCTTGCGGGAACTGGCCGGCACACACGGCTGGGACGCGTCCGACCTGGACTTCTACATCATCCACGCGGGCGGTCCGCGCATACTCGACGACCTGAGCAGGTTCCTCGAGGTCGACCCGCACGCCTTCCGGTTCAGCCGGGCCACGCTCACCGAGTACGGCAACATCGCGAGCGCCGTCGTCCTGGACGCGCTGCGCCGGCTGTTCGACGAGGGCGGCGCCGAGGACCGGGCGCGCGGACTGCTCGCCGGGTTCGGCCCCGGCATCACCGCCGAGATGACGGTCGGGCGCTGGGCCGACGGGAACGGAGGCGGGCGGTGACCGCGCCGGCGCTCCCCGAGACCCTGCCCCCGGTACGGCACTGGCCGGCACTCGACCTGCCCGGGACCGACTTCGACCCGGTACTGGCCGATCTGATGGCGGAGGGCCCGGTCACCCGCGTCCAGCTGCCGCACGGGGAGGGCTGGGCGTGGCTGGTCACCCGGTACGAGGACGTGCGCAGGGTGGCGGGCGACCCCCGCTTCAGCCGTGCGGCGGTCATGGCCAAGCAGGTCACCCGGCTGGCCCCGCACTTCATCCCCGAACCGGGCGCGGTCGGCTTCCTCGATCCGCCCGAACACACCCGGCTGCGCCGCTCGGTGGCCGCCGCGTTCAGCGCCAAGGGCGTGGAGCGGGTGCGGGAGAAGGCGCGTGCCCGGCTGACGGAGCTGGTCGACGAGCTGCTGCGCGGCGGCCCGCCCGCGGACCTGACCAGCGCGGTGCTCGGCCCGTTCCCGATCGCGGTGATCTGCGAGCTGATGGGCGTCCCCGACGGCGACCGGCACGCCATGCACACCTGGACCGGGCTGATCCTGTCCTCCTCGCACGGCAAGCGGATCAGCGAGCGGGCCAAGCGGGAGATGGCCGGGTACTTCGCCGAGCTGATCGGGCGGCGCGCGCACGGCACCGGCGAGGACGTCGCCTCGCTGCTGGGCGCCGCGGTGGACCGCGCGGAGATCACGCTGGACCAGGCCGTCGGCCTCGCCGTCCTCCTCCAGATCGGCGGCGAGGCGGTCACCAGCAACAGCGGGCAGCTCTTCTACCTGCTGCTGACCCGCCCCGGGCTGCTGCGGCGGCTGCGCGCGCAGCCGGAGATCAGACCCCGGGCGATCGACGAACTCCTGCGCTACATCCCGCACCGCAACGCGGTCGGGCTGTCCCGCGTCGCCCTGGAGGACGTGGACATCGGCGGGGTCCGCATCCGCGCGGGCGATCCGGTCTACGTCTCGTACCTGGCCGCCAACCGCGACCCCGGGGTCTTCCCCGACCCGGACACCATCGACTTCTCCCGCAGCCCCAACCCGCACGCGGCCTTCGGCTTCGGCCCGCACTACTGCCCGGGCGGGATCCTGGCCCGGATGGAGGAGGAGCTGCTGACGGACGCCCTGCTGGACCGGGTGCCGGGCCTGCGACTGGCCGTACCGCCGGACCAAGTGCCGTTCCGCAAGGGTGCCTTGATCCGGGGTCCCGAAGCCCTGCCGGTGACGTGGTGAGCCGCCCATGACCGAGACCGAGGGACTGTACGTGCCACCGGGGCACGGCCGTGTGGTCGAGACCCCGGCCCAGCGGGTGACGTTCAAGGTCACCGGCACCCATTCACGGATGGCCTCCACCTTCGAGGTGGAGGTGCCGCCCGGCTTCGACGTGGGCGCCCATGTGCACACGCGCAGCGAGGAGTTGTTCTACGTCCTCGAAGGGGAACTGGACGTCCTCGCCTTCGAGCCGCGCATCCGCACGCCCGACAACTGGCAGAGATGGCAGTCGCGTTCGGGCAGCGGGGTGGTGCGCGCGACACCGGGCACGGTCATCGTCGTACCGCCGGGCTGCCCCCACGCCTTCGCCAACCCGACGGAGAGCCCGGCGAAGATGTTCTTCCAGGCCTCTCCCCCGCCGGACCACGAACGCTACTTCGAGGAACTGCTGGAGATCCTGGCCGACGGGGGTCCGCCGGACCAGGAGGCGATCGAGGCGCTCAGGGCGAAGTACGACATCGAACAGCTGACGCCGCTGAAGCACCGGTGAGCAGGCGGAGCCGTACACGGTGCACGGCTCCGCCCCGGCGTCACCGGATGGGCATGCCCGACAGGGTCCGGGCGATGACCAGCCGCTGGATCTCGCTGGTCCCCTCGAAGATGGTGTAGATGGCGGCGTCCCGGTGCATCCGCTCCACCGGGTACTCGCGCGTGTACCCGTTGCCGCCCAGGATCTGGATGGCCTGCGCGGTCACCTTCTTCGCGGTCTCGCTCGCGAACAGCTTGGACATGGAGCCCTCGGCCGCGGTGAACGGCTTGCCGTTGACGGCCATCCAGGAGGCCCGCCACACCAGCAGCCGTGCCGCGTCGATCTGTGTGCGCATGTCCGCGAGCTGGAAGGCCACGCCCTGGTTGTCGATGATCGGCCGCCCGAACTGCTCGCGGTTCCTCGCGTAGTCGAGCGCGACCTCGTAGGCGGCCCGGGCGGTGCCCACGGCCATGGCGCCGACGGCCGGCCGGGAGGCCTCGAAGGTGGCCATCGCCGCGTTCTTCACGCGCTCGCCCCCGGCGGCCCTGGCCTTCTCCCGGGCGCGCGCGAGGCGCTCGTCCAGCTTCTCCTTGCCGCCGAGCAGGCAGGACCCGGGCACCCGTACGTCGTCCAGGACGACCTCGGCGGTGTGCGAGGCGCGGATGCCGTGCTTCTTGAACTTCTGCCCCTGGGACAGGCCGGGCGTGCCGGGCGGGATGATGAAGGAGGCGTGGCCCTTGGAGCCCAGCTCCGGGTCGACGACGGCGACGACCACGTGGACATTGGCGATGCCGCCGTTGGTCGCCCAGGTCTTCGTGCCGTTGATCACCCACTCGTCCTTGGCCTCGTCGTAGACGGCGCGGGTGCGCATGGAGGCCACGTCGGAGCCGGCGTCGGGCTCGGAGGAGCAGAACGCGGCGACCTTGACGTCGTTCTGGTCGCCGTACATCTGCGGGATCCAGGTGCCGATCTGCTCGTCGGTGCCGTTGGCGAGGACGCCCACGGCGGCGAGGCCGGTGCCCACGATGGACAGGGCGATGCCCGCGTCCCCCCAGAACAGCTCCTCCATCGCCATCGGGATGCCGAGGCCGGTGGGGTCGAAGTACTGCTGCGCGTAGAAGTCGAGGGAGTAGATGCCGACCTTCGCGGCCTCCTGGATGACGGGCCAGGGCGTCTCCTCGCGCTCGTCCCACTCGGCGGCCGCCGGGCGGATCACGTCCGCGGCGAAGCCATGGAGCCAGTCCCGGACCTCCTTCTGCTCGTCGTTGAGCTCCATGGTGAACTCGGCCATGTCCCCTCCAGCGGCGGTGCCACGTTACTATCGGTAACGCGAGTCTGTTACCGGCCGGTAGGATTGTCAACCGCCGAGTCCCTCGGCCGCCCGTTCGATGTCAGGGGTGCCGTCAGTGTTAGTTTGCGCAGGCGTCACCGAATCAGCACGGGTGGGGAGAGCACATGGACACCACGCAGCGGACCGAGCAGCAGCGGTCCGCCGACCGCCGACGGCGCGAGCTGCTGGAGGCCGCCGACCGGGTGGTGCTGCGCGACGGCCCGCAGGCGTCGATGAACGCGATCGCGGCGGAGGCGGGGATCACCAAACCGATCCTGTACCGGCACTTCGGTGACAAGGGCGGTCTGTACGCGGCCCTGGCCCAGCGGCACACCGACGCCCTGCTGGCCTCGCTGCGGGCGGCGCTGGACGCGCCGGCCGGCAGGCGCGAGCGGGTCGAGTCCACCCTCGACACCTACCTCGCCGCGATAGAGGCGCGGCCCCAGGTGTACCGGTTCCTGATGCACCCGGCCGAGGGCAGCGCCGGCGGGGAGCAGGGCTTCGACGTCGGCAAGCACTCCGTACCGCTGCTGCGGCGGATGGGCGAGGAGCTGGCCCAGGTCATCGAGGAGCGGGTCGACCTCGGGCCGGACAGCCGGCAGCTGGCCCGGGTGTGGGGCCACGGGATCGTCGGCATGATGCACGCGGCCGGCGACTGGTGGCTGGGGGAACGTCCCTGCTCCCGGGCCGAACTGGTGCGCTCCCTCGCCGACCTGCTGTGGGGCCGGCTGGCCGCCGCCGGGGACCGGCTGGGCGGCCCGGGCTTCTGACGGCCGCCGGCCACGGACCTACCCGGCCGTACCGCTCACCCGGTGCCAGGAGGCGCGGGAGACCTGCCGCATCAGCCTCCGGTGGCGCCACCCCGTCAGCCGGTCCGCGTAGATCTCTCCCTCCAGGTGGTCGCACTCGTGCTGGAGACACCGGGCGAAGAAGCCGGTGCCGTGCACGGTGACCGGCTCCCCGGTCACCGTCCGGCCCTCGACCACCGCGTGGTCGTAGCGCTCGGTGCCCGCCTCCAGCCCCGGCAGCGACAGACAGCCCTCCGGGCCCCGGATCACCACGCCGTCCGCCTCGACCAGCCGCGGGTTCACCACGTGGCCCAGGTGCCGCACGTCCTCGTCGTCGGGGCAGTCGTAGACGAACACCCGCAGGGGCACGCCCACTTGGTTCGCCGCCAGCCCGACCCCGCGCGCCGCGTACATCGTGGCGAACAGGTCCTCCACGAGGTCCGCGAGGGCGGGGCCGAAGTCGGTGACGTCCCGGCAGGGCTCGCGCAGTACCGCGTCGCCGAGCAGGGTGAGGGGCCGGACGCGCCCGCGGGCGCCCGGAATGGAACCGTGTCGCATGGCGGCAAGGGTACGGTTCCTTCAGCCCATGCCCGCCGCGCGAAGGCGTGGGCCGGAATTCGGGTGTGTGAACGGATCTCGATAGGCTGAGGGTCCCACCACGCTGCCGGATTGCCCCAGGCGCGGCGCGTACGCAAGGAGGATCGAGAACTGATGGCAGGCAACTCGGACCCGCTCACGCCGCGGGCCAAGCTGGCCGTGACCGCGGGCAAGGCGGTCGCTGCGGCATCGCGCGCCGCGGGGCGCGGCAGCGGGTCGGTGATCGGTGGCCGGGTCGCGCTGAAACTCGACCCCGACCTGCTCGGGCGGCTCGCCCAGAACCTGGACGTCGTCCTGGTGTCGGCGACCAACGGCAAGACCACGACCACCCGGCTCATCGCCGAGGCGCTGCGCGCCGCGGGCCCGGTCGTGTCGAACGCGCTCGGCGCCAACATGCCGGCCGGCATCACCTCGGCGCTCGCCGGCGGCTCGGACGCGAAGTTCGGCGTCATCGAGGTCGACGAGAAGTACCTGGCCGGGGTGGCCCGGGACACCGACCCCAAGTGCATCGCGCTGCTGAACCTCTCCCGGGACCAGCTGGACCGCGCGGCCGAGACCCGGATGCTCGCCGAGAACTGGCGCGAGGGCCTGGCCGGCTCCAAGGCGGTCGTCGTCGCCAACTGCGACGACCCGCTGGTGGTGTGGGCCGCGTCCTCCTCCCCGAACGTGGTCTGGGTCGCGGCCGGCCAGATGTGGAAGGACGACGCCTGGTCCTGCCCGTCGTGCGGCGGTGTGATGCAGCGCCCCGGCGACGACTGGTTCTGCGGCGAGTGCGGCTTCCGCCGGCCGACGCCGACCTGGGCGCTGTCCGGCGACCACGTGCTGGACCCGCACGGGTCCGCCTGGCCGATCCATCTTCAGCTGCCCGGCCGCGCCAACAAGGCCAACGCCGCGTCCTCCGCGGCCGTCGCCGCCGTCTTCGGGGTGCCGCCGCAGGTCGCCCTGGAGCGGATGTACCAGGTGCAGGCGGTGGCCGGCCGGTACGACGTGGTGCAGTTCCAGAACCGCGACCTCAGGCTGCTGCTGGCCAAGAACCCGGCCGGCTGGCTGGAGACGTTCTCCCTGATCGACCCGCCGCCGGCGCCGGTGATCCTGTCCGTGAACGCGCGCGGGGCCGACGGCACCGACACCTCCTGGCTGTGGGACGTCGACTACACCCGGCTGACCGGCCACCCGATCTTCGTCATCGGTGACCGCAAGCTGGACCTCGCCGTCCGCCTGGAGGTCGCGAACCAGCACTTCCAGGTCTGCGACAACCTCGACCAGGCCGTGCAGATGTGCCCGCCGGGCCGGATCGAGGTCATCGCGAACTACACCGCGTTCCAGGACCTGCGCCGCCGCGTCGGCAACTGATCTTCGAAGGGCGATCACCTCATGAGCGACAACCAACTGCGGCTGGTGTGGATCTACCCGGACCTGCTGAGCACCTACGGCGACCAGGGCAACGCCCTCGTCGTGGAGCGCCGGGCCCGGCAGCGCGGCCTGGACGTGGCCCGGCTCGACGTGCGCAGCGACCAGCCGATCCCGACCTCCGGCGACATCTACCTGATCGGCGGCGGCGAGGACCGTCCGCAGCGGCTCGCGGCCGAGCGGCTGCGCCGGGACGGGCACCTGCACCGCGCGGTGGAGAACGGCGCGATCGTGTTCTCGGTGTGCGCCGGCTACCAGATCCTCGGCCACGAGTTCATCAACGACCTCGGCCAGCGCGAGCCGGGCCTCGGCCTGCTCGACGTGGTGTCGGTGCGCGGCGAGGGCGAGCGGTGCGTCGGTGACGTGCTCGGGGACATCGACCCGCAGCTCGGCCTGCCCCAGCTGACCGGCTTCGAGAACCACCAGGGCGTGACCCACCTCGGCCCGACGGCCCGCCCCTTCGCCCAGGTGAAGATCGGCAAGGGCAACGGCACCGGCGACGGCACCGAGGGCGCGTACAACGGCACGGTCTTCGGCACGTACATGCACGGGCCGGTCCTCGCCCGCAACCCGCTGATCGCCGACCTGCTGCTGAAGCTGGCGCTGGACGTCAACGCGCTGCCGCCGATCGACGACCGCTGGTACGAGGCCCTGCGCAACGAGCGCATCGCGGCGGCCCAGCAGCCCGCGTAACCGGCTGGAAAGGGACGGTACGCCGGCCCGCGTAACCGTCCCTTCAACGGGATTTCAGCCTGGTCCGGCAGACTCCCGGCGGGCCCGCCTGACGGCTCGTCCGCTCACATGTGCGGGCGCGTCCAGCAGGCGGACGCCCGCTACGGAGTCACCCCCTCACGCCGGTAGGGTGGCCGGGAATCCGCCGGACAACGTGGTCCGGTCACCCGGCCCACGTTGAGAAGGTATTTCGGGCTATGCGCATTGGTGTCCTCACGTCCGGCGGCGACTGCCCCGGGCTGAATGCCGTCATCCGGTCCGTCGTGCACCGTGCCGTCGTCGACCACGGCGACGAGGTCATCGGTTTCCGGGACGGCTGGAAGGGCCTCCTGGAGTGCGACTACCGCAAGCTCGACCTGGACGCCGTGGCCGGCATCCTGGCCCGCGGCGGCACCATCCTCGGCTCCTCCCGGGTCCGCCCGGAGCATCTGCGGGACGGCGTGGAGCGTGCCCGGGGTCATGTCGCGGAACTGGGCCTGGACGCGATCATCCCGATCGGCGGCGAGGGCACCCTGAAGGCGGCCCGGCTGCTTTCGGACAACGGTCTTCCCATCGTGGGCGTGCCGAAGACCATCGACAACGACATCGCGGTCACCGATGTCACCTTCGGCTTCGACACCGCGGTGACCGTGGCGACCGAGGCGCTGGACCGGCTGAAGACCACCGCCGAGTCCCATCAGCGGGTGCTCATCGTGGAGGTCATGGGCCGGCACACCGGCTGGATCGCGCTGCACTCCGGCATGGCGGCCGGCGCCCACGCCGTCGTCGTGCCCGAGCGGCCCTTCGACATCGAGGAGTTGACGCGGAAGGTCGGCGAGCGGTTCGCGGCCGGCAAGCGGTTCGCCATCGTGGTCGCCGCGGAGGGCGCCAAGCCGCGCCCCGGCACCATGGACTTCGACGAGGGCGGCAAGGACGTCTACGGCCACGAGCGCTTCGCGGGCGTCGCCCGGCAGCTGTCGGTCGAGCTGGAGCAGCGGCTCGGCAAGGAGGCCCGGCCGGTGATCCTCGGGCATGTGCAGCGGGGCGGGACGCCCACCGCGTACGACAGGGTGCTGGCCACGCGGTTCGGGTGGCACGCGGTGGAGGCGGTGCACCGCGGGGAGTTCGGCGCGATGACCGCGCTGCGCGGGACCGACATCGTCATGGTGCCGCTGGCCGACGCCGTGGAGACGCTGAAGACGGTTCCGGCGGAGCGGTACGACGAGGCGGAGTGCGTTTTGTAGTTCACGGGAGAACAACCCGCCCCCGGTCGCGGTCGCGGCCGGGGGCGGTTCTACTCTTGGGGGCGGACAACTCGCACAACCCCCACGAAACAGGAGCCGGCGGATGGATCACAGCGGGCACGGCATGATGATGGATCTGCCGCCGTTCACGCTGGGGCGAGGGCTCGAGTGGTCGGCGGACCCCTTCTTTCTCGTCGCCTGTGTGGCCGGGCTGGCCCTGTACGGGTGGGGTGTCGTACGGCTGCGGCGGCGCGGGGACGCGTGGCCGGCCGGGCGGACGGTGTCGTACGTCGTCGGCGTGCTCACCATCGCCCTGGTGATGTGCACCAAGCTGAACGACTACGGCATGGTCATGTTCAGCGTGCACATGGTGCAGCACATGGTGATCAGCATGCTGTCGCCGATCCTGATCCTGCTCGGTGCCCCCGTCACCCTGGCGCTGCGCGGGCTGCCGGCCGCCGGCAAGGGCCGCAAGGGGCCGCGCGAGCTGCTGCTGATGCTGCTGCACAGCCGCTACATGCGGATCATCACGCACCCGGCGTTCACCATCCCGCTGTTCATCGCCAGCCTGTACGCCCTGTACTTCACCCCGCTGTTCGACTTCCTGATGGGCTCGAGGGCCGGGCACATCGCGATGATGGTGCACTTCCTCGCGGTCGGTGTGGTGTTCTTCTGGCCGATCATCGGTGTGGACCCCGGTCCGCACCGCCCGGGCCATCTGATGCGGATGCTGGAGCTGTTCGCGGGCATGCCGTTCCACGCGTTCTTCGGCATCGCGCTGATGATGGCGTCGACGCCGATGGTGGGCACCTTCGAGCACCCGCCGGCCTCGCTGGGCATCGACGCGCTGTCCGACCAGAGCGCGGCGGGCGGCATCGCCTGGGCGTTCAGCGAGATCCCGTCGGTGCTGGTGCTGATCGCGCTGCTGTTCCAGTGGTACCGCTCCGAACAGCGGCAGGCCAAGCGCAAGGACCGGGCCGCCGACCGGGACGGTGACAAGGAGCTGGAGGCGTACAACGCCTATCTGGCCTCGCTCAGCGCCCGCGAGGGCTGAGCCGGGGCGCCCCGCACGGGCCGGAGCCGACCGGGCTCCGGCCCGTGGTCGTTCCATGCCGCTCCGGCCGTTCCCGTATCCCGCCGCGTCCCGCCGTATCCGCCGGGGCGGGAATCGGGGCACCATGGGTCGGGGACGGACCACGAGGAGGGTGTCGCGATGCCCGGTACCACGAACGGCTCCAACGGTTCCACCAAGACGATGGGGGCTCTCACGGCCGGAGCGCTGGTCCTCGTGACCGCCTACACGGTCGCGCTCGGCAGCAACGGCTGGCTGTGGTTCGGCTGGGTGGTGCTGGGTCTGCTGACACTGGCCGTGGTCGTGACCCGGTCCTGAGCCGCGGCGCGCGGGAGCTGGCTACAGTGCCCGCATGAACAGCAGGACCCCCGCGTTCGACGAGCTGGACCGCCGGATCATCACCGCGCTCATGGCGAACGCCCGCACGAGCTTCGCCGAGATCGGCGCGGACGTGGGGCTGTCGGCCACGGCGGTCAAGCGGCGGGTCGACCGGCTGCGCGAGACCGGGGTGATCACCGGGTTCACGGCGACGGTGAAACCGGCCGCGCTGGGCTGGCGCACGGAGGCGTACGTCGAGGTCTACTGCGAGGGCGCGGCCCCGCCCCGGCGCCTGGCGGAGGTGGTCCGCAACCATCCGGAGATCGCGGCGGCCATGACGGTGACCGGCGGCGCCGACGCGCTGCTGCACGTGCGGGCCCGGGACGTGGAGCACTTCGAGGAGGTGCTGGAGCGCATCCGCGCCGAGCCGTTCATCCGCAAGACGATCAGTGTGATGGTGCTCTCCCACCTGCTTCCGGAGAGCCCGGAGGCGGGCGCCACCCACGCGGCCCCCGAGTGACCGGGCAGCGGGAACGCGCGCAGGAGTCGTGCGTGCGCGCCGGTGAACACGCAGCGATGCTGCGCATCCACGCAGCCTTTCGCGCTTGTCGGCCGTCTTCCTCCCTTCCTACCGTGGTGTCACCCCCTCAGTGACACACAGGAAAGCGGAGGGAACCCTCTGTGACCGAACATCGTGTGCCGCGTCCCCGGCGATTCCTCGTCTGCGAACCCGGACACTTCGCCGTCCAGTACGCGATCAACCCCTGGATGCACCCCGGCCGGCCCGTCGACGTGGACCTGGCCCGGGAGCAGTGGCGGTCGCTGGTCCGCGCCTACGAGGACCACGGCCACACCGTCGACCGCGTCGAGCCGGTCCCCGGCCTGCCGGACATGGTCTTCGCCGCCAACGCGGCCCTCGTCGTCGGCGGCCGGGTCTTCGGCTCCCTCTTCCACGCCCCCGAGCGGCGCCCGGAGTCGGAGCACTACGACACCTGGTTCAAGAAGGCCGGCTACGACGTGTACCGGCCCGAGTCGGTGACCGAGGGCGAGGGCGACCTGGTGTGGACGGGCCGGTACGTGCTCGCCGGCACCGGATTCCGCACCACCCCGGAGGCGCACCGGGAGGCGCAGGAGTTCCTGGGCCGGCCGGTGATCGGCCTGCGGCTGGTGGACCCGTACTTCTACCACCTGGACACGGCGCTGTTCGTCCTCGACGACGAGAACATCTGCTACTACCCGGAGGCCTTCTCGCCGGGCAGCCGTGAAGTGCTCCGGCGGCTGTACCCGCGGGCGGTGCTCGCCACCCGCGAGGACGCGCTGGCCTTCGGCCTGAACTCCGTCTGCGACGGCCGGCACGTCTTCATCGCCCCGCAGGCCGGGGCGCTGGCCGGCCGCCTCGCCGACCACGGCTACGTCCCCGTCCCCGTCGACCTGTCCGAGCTCCACAAGGCCGGCGGCGGCATCAAGTGCTGCACCCAGGAGATCCGCTGATGACCGCACCCGCGCGCCCCCGTACGTCCGAGCAGCTGATCCGGGCGGAGGAGCCGGTGCTCGCGCACAACTACCACCCGCTGCCCGTGGTCGTGGCCCGGGCCGAGGGCAGCTGGGTGGAGGACGTCGAGGGCAACCGCTACCTGGACATGCTGGCCGGCTACTCGGCCCTGAACTTCGGCCACCGTCACCCGGCGCTGGTCGAGGCCGCACACCGCCAGCTCGACCGGCTGACCCTGACCTCCCGCGCATTCCACAACGACCGGCTGGCGGAGTTCGCCGAGCGGCTCGCCGAGCTGACCGGGCTGGACATGGTGCTGCCGATGAACACCGGCGCGGAAGCCGTGGAGAGCGGCATCAAGGTGGCCCGCAAGTGGGCGTACGACGTGAAGGGCGTCCCCGAGGGCCGGGCGACGATCGTGGTCGCGGCGGAGAACTTCCACGGCCGTACGACGACGATCGTCGGCTTCTCCACGGACGAGACGGCCCGCGCCGGCTTCGGCCCGTTCACGCCCGGCTTCAAGGTGGTGCCGTACAACGACCTGGCCGCGCTGGAGGCGGCGGTCGACGACACCACGGCGGCGGTGCTGATCGAGCCCATCCAGGGCGAGGCGGGCGTCATCGTGCCGGACGACGGCTATCTCGCGGGAGTGCGCGAGCTGACCCGCCGTCAGAACTGTCTGTTCGTGGCCGACGAGATCCAGTCGGGCCTCGGCCGCACCGGCCGCACCCTCGCCGTCCAGCACGAGGACGTGCTGCCGGACGTGCTGCTGCTCGGCAAGGCACTGGGCGGCGGCATCGTACCGGTGTCGGCGGTGGTGGCCCGGCGCGAGGTGCTGGGCGTGCTGCGTCCCGGCGAGCACGGTTCGACGTTCGGCGGCAATCCGCTGGCCGCGGCGGTCGGCACGGCCGTGGTCGAGCTGCTGGAGACGGGCGAGTTCCAGCGCCGGGCGGCCGAGCTGGGGGTGATCCTGCGGGACGGGCTGACGGATCTGATCGGCAGGGGCGTGACCGGGTTCCGGGCCCGGGGGCTGTGGGCCGGGGTGGACGTCGACCCGGCGCTCGGCACCGGCCGGGAGATCAGCGAGCGGCTGATGCGCGAGGGGGTCCTGGTCAAGGACACCCATGGCTCCACGATCCGGCTGGCGCCGCCGCTGACCATCACGGCGGAGGAGCTGCGGTCGGCGCTGGGCGCGCTGGAGAAGGTGCTGGCCTGAGGAACGGGCGGGGGCCGGTGGCGACACCGGCCCCCGCCGCTGTGTCACTCGGCGCCGAGGAGCTGCTTCATCTCCTTGATCTCGGCGTTCTGCGCGGTGATGATCGCGTCCGCCATGGCCTTGGCGTCGCCGGAGCGGCCCCGCTGCTTCTCGGTGGTGGCCATCTCGACGGCGCCCTGGTGGTGCTCGGCCATCAGCGACAGGAACCGGCTGTCGAAGTCCTTGCCGGTGGCCTTCTTCAGGGCGGCCATGTCGGCCTCGCTCATCATCCCGGACATCCCGGACATGCCGGTGTGGCCGGAGTGGTCCATGCCGGTCATCGGGGGCTGCTCGCCCCAGGCCTTCAGCCAGCCGGTCAGGGTGCGGATCTCCGGGTCCTGTGCCTTCTCGATGCGCGCGGCGAGGTCCTTCACCCGTGCCGAGGAGGCGCGGTCGGCGGCGAGTTCCGCCATCTCCAGGGCCTGCTGGTGGTGCGGGATCATGCCCTTGGCGAAGGCGTCGGCCGGCGCGCACAACGCCCAGGACGTCGCCTTCGCCGAAGTGGCCTCCCCGCGCGCGCACGCGGGGGCGTCGGGCGGGGCGGAGCGCGAAGGCTCCGGGGCGGGGGCGTGGGACCGGGCGGGGGCCGTCGCGTGGGCGGTCGGGTGGAGGGCGAAGGCGGTGCCGCAGGTGGCCACCAGGGCCGCCGCGGCGGCCATCGCGTAGGCCGGGTGGGCGAGTACCGCGGCCAGGCCGACGAGCGCCGGACCGAGGACGAACGACAGCTCGTCCAGGGTGCTCTCGAAGGACAGCGCGGCGCCGACCGTCGCCTCGGAGGCACCCGAACGGCGGGCGAGCGCGATCAGGCGGGCCCGCGCCAACGGGCCCACGAGCGGCACGGTGGTGCCCGCGACGGCCCCCAGGACGACCAGCGCGGGCGCCGGCAGCCCGGCCAGCGCGCCGGCCACCAGCACCGTCACGGCGACGGCGTTGACGAGGGAGAACGCGAGCACCACCGTCCGCTGGCCGTGCCGGTCCGCGAGCCGCCCCACCAGCGGCCCGCAGGCCACCTCGCCGAGCGCGAGCGCGCCCCCGGTCAGACCGGCCGTGGTGAGCGAACCGTGCGTGCGGGCGACGAGCAGCACGCTGCCGAACTGGATGGTGGCCGTCGGCAGCCGCCCCAGGAACGACACGCACGGCAGCAGCGGCCCCGTCAGCCCGATCACCCGCCGGTAGGCGTCCCCCGCGCGGCCCCGCCCAGGCGCTCCCGTCGTCCCCATCGCTCGAACCTAGACACGAGGGCGTGATCCGGGCACCGGCCGATGACACGAAAGACGGCGGGCGGGGTACGTAGGTTCCCATGACTCCTGCGCGTCCCGGACCGGGGGTGCCCACGGCCACCTACCGGCTACAGCTACAGCCCGCCTTCCCGTTCGCCGCCGCCGAGGCGGCCGTACCGTACCTGGCGTCGCTCGGCGTCTCGCATCTGCACCTGTCCCCGGTGCTGGAGGCCGTCCCGGGCTCCGCGCACGGCTACGACGTGGTGGACCACGCGCGCGTGCGCGAGGAACTCGGCGGCGAGGAAGGTTTGCGCGCGCTGGCCCGCACCGCCCGGGAGCACGGCCTCGGCCTGGTGGTGGACATCGTGCCCAACCACATGGCGATGGTGCCCCGGTACAACCGCGCCCTGTGGGAGGTGCTGCGCGACGGGCCCGAGTCGCCGTACGCGCGCTGGTTCGACATCGACTGGGCGGCCCACGGCGGCCGGGTGCTGCTGCCGGTGCTCGGCGGCCCGCTCGGCGCGGAGCTGGCGCGGCTGCGGGTGGACGGCGACGTGCTGCGCTACCACGACCACGCCTTCCCGCTCCGTCCCGGCACCGAGGGCCTGCCGCTGCCCGAGCTGCTGGACGCGCAGTGGTACCGCCCCGCGTGGTGGCGGCTGGCCCGTACCGAGCTGAACCACCGGCGGTTCTTCAGCATCTCGGAGCTGATCGGGCTGCGGGTGGAGGACCCCGGGGTGTTCGACGCCACCCACGCCACGATCCTGCGGCTGCTGCACGAGGGTGTGTTCGACGGGCTGCGGGTCGACCACCCCGACGGCCTCGCCGACCCCGACGGCTATTTCGCCCGGCTGCACGAGGCGACCGGCGGGCGCTGGACGGTCGTGGAGAAGATCCTGGCCGACGGCGAGCACCCGCCGGCCTCCTGGCCCGTCGCCGGCACCACGGGCTACGACGCCCTGCGGCACGTCGACGGCCTGTTCACGGACCGCACCGGGGCGTACGAACTGCTGGGCCGCTACCGGGCGTTCGCGGCCCCGCAGACGGACCGGGGCGGCAACTGGGAGGCCACGGTCCGCCGGGCCGCGTACAAGGTGCTCACCCACGAGCTGGCCACGGAGACGGACCGGCTCACCCGGGTGGCCGCCCGGCTGTGCGCCACCTCCCCCGACCTCTCGCTGCGCGACCGCGCCCCGTGGGCGCTGCGCACGGCCGTGGAGGAGCTGCTGGTGCGGTTGCGGGTCTACCGGCCGTACGCCTCCGGTGACGCCTCCGCCGTGATCACCGAGGAGGCCGCCGAGGAGGCCCGGCTGGCGTTCGTGGTGCCGGAGGAGGCGGAGGCCGTCTCCGTGGTGCGCCGGCTGCTGGTCGAGCCGCCCGGCGACCCGTCGGCGCCGGACCACGCCGACCGGGTGGAGTTCCGTACCCGGTTCGCGCAGACCGCGTCGGCGCTGCGCGCGAAGTCGGTGGAGGACACCGCCTTCTACCGCTACGTGCCGCTGCTGTCGGCGACCGAGGTGGGCGGCGACCCGGGCAGCCCGGGTGTGTCCCCGGAGGAGTTCCACGCGTACTGCGCGCGCGTGCAGCGGGACCGGCCGCTCACCGGCACGGTCGTCACCACGCACGACACCAAGCGCAGCGCGGACGTGCGCGCCGCGCTGGCTGTGCTCACCGAGTGCCCGGACCGCTGGGCGGAGCTGCTCGCCGGGGTGAGCCTGGCCGAGGAGGGCGCGCCGGACGGACAGCTGGCCTGGGCGGCGTGGCAGACGGTGTTCGGGCTCGGCCCGGCCGAGGAGGACCGGATCCGGCAGGCGCTGCTGAAGCACGTGCGCGAGGCGGGCATGTACACCAGCTGGACGGAACGGGAGCCGCCTTACGAGGACGCGGTGGCGGCCTTCGTCTCCGCCGGGCCGTGCGGTCCGCCGGGCGAGCGGGTGGCCGCGTTCCGCAAGGCGCTGGAGCCGCATGTGCGGGCCAATGTCCTGGGCACCGCGCTGGTGCACCTGACGATGCCGGGGGTGCCGGACGTGTACCAGGGCACGGAGGGCGAGTACCGGGCGCTGGTGGACCCGGACAACCGGCGGCCGGTGGCGTTCCCGCCCGAGACGCCCGGCGAGAAGGACGCGCTGACGGTGGCGGCGCTGCGGCTGCGCGCCCGGCGCCCGGACGCGTTCGGCGCGGACGCGTCGTACGAGCCGCTGGACGCCGAGGGCCCGGCGGCCGGCCACTGTCTGGCGTTCGCGCGCTCCGGTGAGGTGGTCACGGCGGTGACCCGGCTGTCGCTGCGGCTCGCGGAGGCGGGCGGCTGGCGGGAGACGCTGCTGCCGTTGCCGCCCGGCCGCTGGGCGGACGTGCTCGCCCCGGGCCGGGAATTCACCGGCCACGCGCGCGTGGCGGACCTGCTGGACCGGTTCCCGGTGGCGCTGCTGGAGCGCGTCGCGGAGGAGTGAGGGATGTGCGGGCCGGGATCGGGGACTCGGACCGGCACCGAGGCGACCGGGGGTCCGCGGGCGGTACCGGCCGCGCCCGCGACGGGCGGCGGTGCGCTCACGGGTCTCCTGTCGTACCGGTAGTGCGCTGGTGGCACACAGTGGCCCGGTTCCCGTCGGCTCCGCGCCCTCACACGCCCCCGGGCGCCTCCCCCGCCGACTGCTTGACAGTTCCCCCGCCGCGTGCGGGACTGGGAGGGCGAAGCCGGGCGGACAAGTCGGGGGTGAGTCCTCTGCCGGAGCTGCGCTATCCCAGCGTTCCCGAACTGATCGCCCGCGCCCAGGCGTTGGCGGCCCGGGAACCCGGGCTGTGCGCACTGCGCCAGGTGGGCCTCTCGCGCGCCGGACGACCCCTGCACCTGCTGTCGGTGGGGCGCGCCCGGCGTGCGGTGCTGGTCGTCGCCGGAGCCCACGCCAATGAGCCGACGGGCGGTTCCACGCTGCTGGAGCTCGCCGAACGCGTGCTCTCCTGCCGGGAGTTGCGGGCCGGCACCTCCTGGCACTTCCTGCTGTGCGCGGACCCGGACGGCGCGAGCCTGCACGTGACCCCGGCGCCGCGCAGCCTGCTCGACTACCACCTGGGCTTCTACCGGCCGACGGGCGCGGAGCAGCCGGAGTGGTCGCCGTCGGTGCTGCCGCCGGACCGGCTGCCGCCCGAGACCCGCACGCTGACCAGGGTGATAGACGAGCTGCGGCCGTACCTGCAAGTGACCCTGCACGGCACCGACCTGGGCGGCAGCTGGGTGCAGCTGACCAAGGACGTGCCGGGGCTCGCCGAGCCGTTCGCCAAGTCCGCGGCGGAGCTGCACATACCGGTGGAGACCGGGGCCTCGGACGCGGCGGGCTGGCCGGCCGCCGGCCCCGGGGTGCATGTGATGCCCGGCCCGGACAGCGGCGTGCCCTATCCGAGCATGCCGGACGACGCCCGGCACAGCACCTGGTACCACGCGCACCGGTACGGCGGTCTGACGGCCGTGGTGGAGGTGCCGATGTGGGCCAGTGACCTGGT
>NZ_JACBWZ010000490.1 GCF_013870595.1 Streptomyces sp. WELS2
GGTCGGGCTGCTCCCCGCCGTAGGCCACGGGCCGCTGGCCGTAGGGGTCGCCGGGGTCGGCGGCGTAGGGCACCTGGCCGAGGGTGCCGGCCGCGTCCCAGCCGCCCTGGTGGAACTGGTGCTGGGTGTGGCCGGCGAGCTGCTGGTCGTACTGCCGGGCGTCGTGCTGCTGCTGCCCCTCGTATCCGGGCTGCTGCTGGCCCTGGCTCCAGTCGCCGTACCCCGACGCCTGCGGATAGTGCTGCGGCCGGTCGCCGTACGGGGACTGCGAGCCCTGCTGGGCCTGCTGTCCGCCCCATCCGCCGTCCCCGGACAACGGGTCCTCCGGATTCCACGGTTCGGAGCCTTGGCCCCGGCCATACTCAGTCATCGATCCCCTAGAGCCGCGAGGCCCGCGGTCCCGCGGCCCGTCGGCCGGATTCCGCTCCGCCTCTTGCTGTGCCCCGGCTGTTCGAACACCGGCGCATCGCGCGGAACGTTACCGTATCGCGATCAGATGACCACTTCGACGCCCTCACCGGGTGGTTTGCCTGACACCCGTTCGGATTCCAGGGCCTGCTGCAGGATGATGACGGCCGCCGCCTGGTCGATGACCGAACGGCCCTTCTTGGACTTCACGCCCGAGGCGCGCAGTCCCTGGCCTGCCGTCACGGTCGTCATCCGCTCGTCCACCAGGCGCACCGGCACCGGCTGGATTCCCCGGGCCAGTTCCTGCGCGAAGCCGCGGACCTTGACCGCGGCCGGGCCCTCGCCCCCCTTGAGGGAGCGAGGGAGGCCGACGACGACCTCGATCGGTTCGTACTCCTCCACCAGCTGACGCAGGCGGCGGTGGGCGGCGGGCACGTCCCGGCCGGGGACGGTCTCCACCGGGGTGGCGAGGATCCCGTCGGGGTCGCACGAGGCGACCCCGATCCGGGCGTCCCCGACGTCGATCGCGAGCCGACGTCCTCTGCGCATGTGCTTGAGCCGTTCCTACTTGGCGGTCTCGGCGACGAGCCGCTCGACGGCCTCGACGGCCTCGCCGACGGCGGCCGGGTTCTGCCCGCCGCCCTGGGCCACGTCCGGCTTGCCGCCACCGCCGCCGCCGAGGGTCTTGGCGGCGGTGCGGACCAGGTCACCGGCCTTCAGGCCGCGGTCGCGGGCGGCGTCGTTGGTGGCGATGACCGTCAGCGGCTTGCCGTTGTTCACCGTGAACAGGGCCACCACGGCGGCCCGGCCGCCCTGGATCCGGCCGCGCACGTCCAGGACCAGCTTGCGCAGGTCGTCAGGCGTCGTGCCGTCCGGCACCCGGCCGGTGACCACGGCCACGCCGCGGACGTCCTTGGCGGACTCGGCGAGACCGGCGGCGGCCTGGAGGACCTTCTCGGCGCGGAACCGCTCGATCTCCTTCTCGGCGTCCTTCAGCTTGCCGAGCATGGCGGAGACCTTCTCGGGCAGCTCCTCCGCGCGGCCCTTGAGCAGCTCGGTCAGCTGGTTGACGACCGTGTGCTCACGGGCGAGGAAGTTGTAGGCGTCCACGCCGACCAGGGCCTCGATACGGCGCACCCCGGAGCCGATGGAGGACTCGCCGAGCAGCTTCACCAGGCCCAGCTGGGCGGTGTTGTGCACGTGCGTGCCGCCGCACAGCTCCTTGGAGAAGTCGCCGATCGTCACGACGCGCACCCGCTCGCCGTACTTCTCGCCGAACTCGGCGATGGCGCCCTGCTTCTTGGCCTCGTCGATGCCCATGACCTCGGCGTGCACGTCCAGGTCGCGGGCGAGCACCTCGTTGATCTTCTGCTCGACGTCGGTCATCACGGCCGTCGGGACGGCGGACGGGGAGCCGAAGTCGAAGCGGAAGCGGCCGGGCTGGTTCTCCGAACCGGCCTGGGCGGCCGTCGGACCGAGGGCGTCGCGCAGGGCCTGGTGGGTCAGGTGGGTGGCCGAGTGGGCGCGGGCGATGGCCTTGCGGCGGCGGACGTCGATCGAGGCGTGGGCCTTGGCGCCGACGGTCACCTCGCCGACCTGGACGACGCCCTTGTGGACGTACACGCCCGGGACCGGCTTCTGGCAGTCGCGGACCTCGATGACGGCGCCGGAGTCCACCTTGATGCGGCCGGTGTCGCCGATCTGGCCGCCGCCCTCGGCGTAGAACGGGGTGCGGTCCAGGACGATCTCGACCTCGTCGCCCTCGGTGGCGGCCGGGGAGGAGGCGCCGTCGACCAGGATGCCGACGATCGTGGACTCGCCCTCGGTGTCGGTGTAGCCGATGAAGTCGGTCTCGCCGGCGCTGTCGGCGATCTCGCGGTAGGCGCCCAGGTCGGCGTGGCCGGTCTTCTTGGCCTGGGCGTCGGCCTTGGCGCGCTCCCGCTGCTCCTTCATCAGGCGGCGGAAGCCATCCTCGTCCACGGACAGGCCCTGCTCGGCGGCCATCTCCAGGGTGAGGTCGATCGGGAAGCCCCAGGTGTCGTGGAGCAGGAACGCCTTGTCGCCGGAGAGGACGGTGCCGCCGGCGGCCTTGGTCTCGGTGACGGCGGTGTCCAGGATGTTGGTGCCGGCCTTCAGCGTCTTGAGGAAGGCGTTCTCCTCGGCGAGGGCGACCTTCTCGATGCGCTCGCGGTCGGTGATCAGCTCCGGGTACTGCTGCCCCATCATGCCGATCACGGTGTCGATCAGGTCCTTGACGACCGGACCGGTGGCGCCGAGCAGCCGCATGTTGCGGATGGCGCGGCGCATGATGCGGCGCAGGACGTAGCCGCGGCCCTCGTTGCCGGGGGTGACGCCGTCGCCGATGAGCATGGTGGCGGTGCGCATGTGGTCGGTGACCACGCGCAGGGACACGTCCGAGTCGTGGGCGTCGCCGTAGCGCACGCCGGTCAGCTCGGTGGCCTTGTCGATGACGGCCATGGAGGTGTCGATCTCGTACATGTTCTGCACGCCCTGCAGAATCATGGCGAGCCGCTCCAGGCCGAGGCCCGTGTCGATGTTCTTGCTCGGCAGGTCCCCGAGGATCTCGAAGTTGTCCTTGCCGATGCCCTCGCCCCGCTCGTACTGCATGAAGACGAGGTTCCAGATCTCGACGTACCGCTCGTCGTTGACGGCGGGGCCGCCCTCGGCGCCGAACTCGGGGCCGCGGTCGTAGTTGATCTCGGAGCAGGGGCCGCACGGGCCGGGCACGCCCATGGACCAGAAGTTGTCCTTCATGCCCAGGCGCTGGATGCGCTCCTTCGGCACGCCGACGACCTCGTGCCAGATCCGCTCCGCCTCGTCGTCGTCCTGGTAGACGGTGATCCACAGGCGCTCGGGTTCGAGGCCGTAACCGCCCTTGTCCTGGGGCGTGGTGAGCAGCTCCCAGGCGAGCTTGATGGCGCCTTCCTTGAAGTAGTCGCCGAAGGAGAAGTTGCCGCACATCTGGAAGAACGTGCCGTGCCGCGTGGTCTTGCCGACCTCTTCGATGTCGGGCGTGCGCACGCACTTCTGCACGCTGGTGGCGCGCGGGAACGGCGGCTTGACCTCACCCAGGAAGTAGGGCTTGAAGGGCACCATGCCGGCGGGGACGAGGAGCAGAGTCGGGTCGTCCGCGATGAGCGACGCCGAAGGGACGACGGTGTGCCCGCGCTCCTCGAAGAAGCTCAGCCAGCGGCGGCGAATCTCGGCCGACTCCATCAGTGGTCCTCATTCCGGTTGTACGAGTACATCGGGGCTTCGATGTACTTCGGTGTGCTGCGGTTGTCGCTGTGGTGGTTCTCGATGGCGGTGTACCGCCGGGGCGCGGGGAGCTCGGGGTCCTCGTGGATGCCGAGGGCCTCCTCGAGCTCGGCCTCCCGCCGGGCCATGTTGTCGCGGACGTCGGACGCGAAGCCGACCGCGCGGTCCTTCAGGCGCTGACCGGTCTCCAGGGCCTTGTTCGCCGCGGTGGCGGCCAGGCTCTCCGGGGTCAGCTGCCTGATCTTGCGGTTGACCTTGGTGGTGGCCCACACACCGGCGGCGACACCGGTGGAGAACCAGAACGTACGGCGGAACATCGCTCGGTCTCAGTCCTTACTTCCGCTTGCGTCGTGCGGCGGGGACCGTCCGGCCCACGATCACGGTACGCCGGGCCGACTTGCCGGGCACGTCCTCCCCCTTGCGGCCGCCGAGGGCCCGGCGGACGCCGTAGCCGAAGGCCGCGACCTTGACCAGCGGGCCGCCGAAGGTGGAGGCCACGGTGGTCGACAGCGCGGAGGCGTTGGAGGCGACCTCCTGGACGTCGGAGGCGATCGCGTCGACCCGGTCGATCTGGGTCTGCGCGGAGCGCACCGCCTGGGAGGCGTCGGCGAGCAGCGGGACGGCCTGGTCGGTCACGTCCGCGACGAGCTTGGTGGTCGCCTTGAGCGTCTGGGCCAGCCTCGCCAGCGCGACCGCGAGGAAGGAGACCAGGATCGCCCAGAAGACGGCCACCAGGATCCCGGCCACCTCTGTACCGGACACTGTGCGCACCCGCTCCCTGAAACGTGCCTGAGCATCGGAAAAGTCGTGTCCCGAGCCTATCGCGCCAAGGCCGCGGCTCCGTACCGGATTCCCCGCCCGAGCGGGCGCGCTCGCGCCGGGTGATTGTACGCAGTGAACACGTTTCAGTACGCTCCGTGTCCCATGCGAGATCCTCACGGCCCCGGCCCCTGGACGGGCGGCGTCCCGCCCCTCGAACTCACCGCCTTCGTCGGGCGCTCGGCGGAGCTGGGCGAGCTGACGGCGGCCCTCGGCCGGGCCCGGCTGGTGACC
>NZ_JACBWZ010000491.1 GCF_013870595.1 Streptomyces sp. WELS2
GGTCATCGCGCGCTCTCCGCGGCCATGCGCAGGCCCGTCTCGTACACCAGCCGGGCGTGGAACTGGAACATCTCCACCAGATCGACGCTGTCGCCGTTGAACTCCCGCTGGACGAACAGCCCGTCGGCCCCGGCGATGGCGTAGGTGGTGAGCACGCGCACCGCGTCGTCGTCCAACTGCGGCAGCACGAAGCGGACGACTTCCTCGATCCGCTGCCGCGCGATGTGCCGGACCTGGAAGAACACCGTCCGGCTCCGGGGCTCCTCGGGCCGCCGCTCCAGGGCGAGCATGAGGCCGAGACGCAGGAAATCCGGTTCGTTCACCAGGGACTTGGCCACGTTCGCCGCCATGATCATGGCCCGGTCCAGGAGAGTGCCGGCTTCCTCGCCGGGCAGCTCGACGGCCGCGAGCCAGGTCTCGAAGCTGCGCTCGATGACCGCGGTGATCAGGTCGTCCTTGTCCCTGAAGTGCCAGTAGATGGAGCTGGCGGGCAATCCGCACCGGGCACTGACCGCCGCGATCGACGTGCCGTCGTACCCGCGTTCGCCCGCGATGGCCACCGCCGCGTCGAGAATGCGCTGCCGCGACTCCACGCCGTTGGCGCGCTTCTTGCCACTCGTGCGTGGGCCGGTCATGCAGAAGACCCTTCCGTCGTCCCGCTCTTGGCGCTGTCGGGCGCCGATCTTACCGTAATGCCTGCTCCAATTGGAGCAGGCATTACAGCAAGTCGCGGAACCGGCCGACCGCCTCCTCACGGGGCGGCCGCGCCGATCACGGTTCAGTCCTCGACCCAGCCGTGGCTCTCGCTGGACTTCACCAGGGCGGCGCGGATGCCGAGGATCTGCTCCGCGGTCAGCTGCGGGCTCGCGTTCAGCAGCAGCTCCGTCACCTCGCGCCGGTACTCCGCGGCGCTGAGCACGTCGCACATCGGCTGGCCGGACTCGTCCAGCACCGCCGACCGCGGTGCCGCGCCCGGCCGCCGCGGCACGCCGGGCTCGGCGCCCTCGGGGAGCCGGATGTCCGACGCCTTCGGCCCCCGTTCGCCGTTCTCCACGTCGAATTCCACGACCAGGCCCGGGCGCACGTACTCCTCGGGGATCAACAGATCGTTCACATGCAGGAAGACATCCTCTCCGCCGCCTTCCGGCGCGACGAACCCGTAACCGCGCGAACTGTCGAAACGGACGACACGACCCGCGACCATGCGGAACCCCCAACTCCTCGAAACCACACACCATCCGGGACCTGCCCCCGGAACCGTGTACGGATCGTAGCCGCGGACCGCCGCCGCCCGGCGGCCCTCCCGTCGGGCATGATCGGGACCATGGAGCACGCACACCTGCCGACCACCGAGGCCGCGGTCACCGCGATACGCGCGCTGGCGGACGAGTTCCGGCTGTCGGTATCGGTCACCGACGACATCGGGGCGGATCGCACGTCGCGTCGTACCTCGGCCCCGCTGTTCACCGCGGCCGACCCCGACGGCTCACTGCCGCACGAGGCGTTCGTGGAGCTGGCGGGCCCGCCGTCGGTGAGCGTCCGGCTCTTCCCCGAGGACGACGCGAAGATCACCGTCGAGGGCGTGGAGTTCCACGACGTCCCCCGCGACTCGGTCCCCGCCTTCCTCCGCTCCGTCTACGGCGGACTGGCCTTCACCAAGGGCCGGCTGTTCCCGCCCGGCCAGTGGCTCGTCGTCCCCCTGCCCGGCGACGAGACGTACAAGGAACTGATCCCACTGTCTTTCCCGACGTCCTGGCCGGCCCGGGGCGCCCGTCGCTGACGCATCGGCCCGGGGTCGTTCCGGTGCGGTGCCGGAACGCCCGCTGCCCCTGCTGGAACGCAAGGGTGACCGCTCCTTCCTCAGGCCGGCGGTGGTGGGAGCTGATCGGCGAGCAGGCCGCGGGCCCGGGCGCACCGATGCGCCCGCAGGTGGTGACCTGGGAGGTGTCCAAGGCCCTGCCGGACGGCGCGATCCTCATCGGGGACGCGGGTACCGTGACGGTCCGGGGCGGTCGGCTGCGGCCGCGCAAGGGCACGCGGTACTCCTTCTCCGGCACCCCGCGCACCATGGGCTCCGCCCTGCCCTGCGCCATCGGCGCGCGGACCGCCCACCCCGGCCGCCCGGTGATCGCCCGCGCCGGCGACGGCTCGATGAGCAGGGGCACGGGCGAACCCGTCACGCTCGCCCGGTACGACCCGCCCGTGGAGGTCGTCGCAAGAATGTCGTCGGAGAACCGGTTCCCGACTCTCCGAGCCGGGCGGTGATCGCAGCGATATTCCGCGCTGCCGTGTCTTACGAACAGGTCGCCCAGACCTCCCACTGACCCTGGAGGCCCCACCGGAAGCGAATCCGGTGGGGCCTCCGGGGTGTCTTGCCGGCAGGCGTGGGGCGATCGGGTCACCTATGGTGGGAGGCGGTGAGCCGATGGAGGCTCGCCCGATCGGGGTCACTCGGTGCGCGGTCCCGAACGCACCCCGCCCCGTGGGGCCGTGAGTACACCGGCCACGTCACCCGTCCCCGGCGCATCCCGCCGACCGCTCCTTGCCCGACCGGTATCCCCGGCGGAACCGATCGCGCCGTCCAGAACGGCTCGCGCCGTCCAGAACGGCTCGCGGGAGTGCGCGGGCGCATCGACGAACGGAGGGACCATGGCAGCAATCCGCCTGACCCTGAAGGCCGCGCTGTGCACGGTCGTCGCCTTGCTGGTGGCCGCCGTCTGGACACAGCCGGCGAGCGCGTGGACCTGGGCGAGAGGAGTGACCGTCTACAACGGTCCCGGCCTGTGCGTCCGCGGTGACGCGGGAATCGACCACCGGCGGCCCGGCACGCTGTCCGGCAACCTCGCGTACTCCGACACCTACGCGCTCACCCAAGGATGCGGCACCGGTCTGTCCCGGCCCGACGGCTGGGCCGCCACGCAGGCCACCGTCTACCGCTGGAACGGCTCCGGCTGGGCGGTGTGCCGCAGCAGCGACTGGAAGTACGGTGCCACGGGCCAGGCGGGCGGCCAGTTCCCCGGGCCCTGGGGGCCTGAGCTGGTGTTCGACTGGGGCGGGTGGCAGTCCTGCGGGGAGGGCTACTACCGCACGCTCGCCGCGGCCTACGTCTGGGACGGCTCCGCATGGCGCGGCGGCGGCGTCTGGTCGGGGTATGAGTACGCCTCGCCCGCCGGCTTCCACGGCGCCCGGGAGAAGGCGCCCGGGCTCGCACCCTCCGGGCGCCCCGCCCCGCCCCCCGTCCACCCGAGGACGCACCAGCACGCTCACTGACACCGGGAGCGCACCGCGTCACCCACGTGTCCGGCGGATCAGCGAGGATCCGCCGGACACCCGCTGTCGCCCGGCCGGGAGCCGGGCACGGAACGCAGCTGGTTGACCAGGTGACTTTTGAACCGGGGACCATCCGTACGGGAAGAAATCGCCGGTGACCGGTGGACACAATGGGGGAGGGGAGCGGAGCGAGGGAGACCTTCGATGATCACCGTGGAACGCGTTCCTCAAGCGGAGACGGATTACCTGGCGCAGCTGGAGAAGGCCGCGAAACGCTTCGGCGACCGGACCCGGCAGAGAGAGGAAAACCTCCAGACCCTCGCGGGCCGGGGCGTGCTGTACGCCGACGAGCCCGGCCGGGTCCAGAGACGGCTGGCGCGACTGAACGCCGACTGGTCGCTCGCCAAGGCGATCGAGCAGATACCGACGCGGCCCGCCGCCACGACCGGCAGTACGTTGTCGCTGTCACCGGACGCGTTCGGCGCCGATCTCCTCGGCCTGGAACGGCTGATGGGACGCAACAACCTCACCCAAGTGGCCTTCCTGGAGGGAGGGTACCTGGCCGCCCGGTCGATCGGGCGGCTCCGCGTCCGCACCCCGGAGGGTGGACACTACGGCACCGGTTTCATGGTGTCCCCTTCCCTCCTCCTCACCAACAACCACGTACTGAGGAGCCCGGAGGAAGCGGCTCACGCCGTCGTCGAATTCGACTTCCAGGCGGGCGTGGACGGGCGCCCGCTGGTGCCGGTGGCCTTCCGCATCGATCCCCACGGTTTCTTCGCCACCGACCGTGAGCTGGACTTCACCGTCGTCGCGGTGGCCGAGCGCGACCAGGAGGACGCGCGGCTCGCCGACTTCGGCTGGCTGCCGCTGGACGGGGCGCAAGGAAAGGTCATCATCGGGGAGTTGGTCAACATCATCCAGCACCCCAACGGCGAGCCCAAGCAACTCGCCCTGCGCGAGAACCAGATCGTCGATCTGCTGGGCCTGTTCGTCCACTACGTGACCGACACCGCGCCGGGTTCCTCCGGCTCACCCGTCTTCAACGACCAGTGGGAAGTCGTCGCGCTGCACCACTCGGCCGTGCCGGAGACCGGTCCCGACGGCCGGCCCCTGGCCACCGACGGAACGCCGTGGCGGCCGGGCATGGGCGAGCACCGCCTGGCCTGGAAGGCCAACGAAGGAGTGCGCGTCAGCAGCGTGCTGCAAGCGCTGAGCCGGCTCACCCTGACCGGGAACGCGGCCCGGCTGCGCGACGAACTGTTCCGGCCACCGGACCGGCCGCACACCGAGGGCGCACCGCCGACGGCGGCGAAGCCGGGCCCGGACGGATTCCCGCCGGACGGTTCCGCACCGCCCACCTCCGGCACCGCCGTCGGCATCACCGTGCCGCTGCGGATCACCGTGGGTGTCGACGCGCGCGAGACCGGACAGCACGGCGACCCTGCCTGCGGGGATGGCGCACCC
>NZ_JACBWZ010000492.1 GCF_013870595.1 Streptomyces sp. WELS2
ACCTGGCGGGTGATGATCGACCGCTCCGCGCGCATCAGCCGCCAGCCGCGGCGCAGCAGGAACGGCACCGACTTGCGGCCCTCCTTGAGATCGCGCAGGAAGCGCCGCCGGAAGGTGGTGAACGCGCCGCGCGACAGGCACAGCGCGTCCGCCAGCACCCCCAGCTCCCGGCAGCGCCCGATGATCTCCGCGGCGAAGATGCCCTCGGCGATGAACAGCGGGGTACGGCCGATGTGCAGCGTCTCCTCGCCGGTACGGGCGCTCAGCGCGATGTCGTACACCGGCACCGGCGTCGACCCCGAGGCGCACAGCCGGGCGATGGCCTCGACCGCGACGTCCGCGTCCCAGGACCGCGGATGGTCCCAGTCGATGTCCGAACTCCCCTCCACCAGCGGCAGGGTCGGGTCGTCACCCTCCTTGTAGAAGTCGTCCAGGCGCAGCACGGGAAGCCCGGAGCGGGCGGCGACGAGGGACTTGCCCGAGCCCGAGGGGCCGCACAGCAGCACGACACGGGCGGGAGACGGGGGATGAATGCTCACGGAACACCAGTTTGACGCATGACGGACCGTCTGCCGACCCCGCGGGTCGGCTTTTGAGCGTGAGCCCCGCCTCAACTACCCTTCGTGCCGACACGATCACCCAGTGCAGCAGAAGGTGGCATCAACGATGGCCCGACACGCCTCTCCCCAGCACTCCACCGCGCAGCGCGCCCTGGTCGCCCTCGCCGCCGCCGGGGCGGCCCTGGGCGCGGGGGCGGCCACGGCGTCCGCCGAGACGGTCTCGGGCTCGGACTCGGGAGTGACCTACCGCATGACCGACCCCGGCAACATCGACCCCGAGGCCGGCCTGCGCGCCCTGACGGGCATCGTCGGTTACGTCACCGGCCCGGTCACCGGCCTCAAGCCCAACCCGCTGGCGGGCACGGGCGTCGACCCGCTGGACAACGGCGTTGGCACCCAGGTGGCCGACTTCCAGCCGGTCGGCACCCAGACGCTGACGCGTCCGCTGGCCCAGGCCTCGTCCCTGGGCAGCGTGCCCCTGGCGGGCCCGCTCCTCGCGTCCCTGGGGCACTGAACGCGCCCCCGCACGGCGGGAACCGTCAGTAGGAAGACCCTCCCGCGCCCAGCGACCCCGTCGGGTGCCACACCGTCTTCGTCTCCAGGAACGCCGTCATCCGGTCGATGCCGGGCGTCTCGAAGTAGTCCACAGGCTGTGGACGCAGCACCCGCTTGAGATTGTCGGCCGCCGCGATCTCCAGCTCCTTGGCCAGCGCCTCGTCCGCCCCCGCGAGGTCGATCGCGTTGACGTCCTGGTGCGCGGCCAGCGGCGCCGCGAGTTCCGCCGTACGGCCGGACAGGACGTTGACGACACCGCCCGGGACGTCGGAGGTGGCGAGCACCTCGCCCAGGGACAGGGCGGGCAGGGGGGCCTTCTCGGAGGCGATCACGACCGCCGTGTTGCCGGTGGCGATCACCGGGGCCACGACCGACACCAGGCCGAGGAAGGACGACTCCTGCGGGGCCACGACGGCGACCACACCGGTCGGCTCCGGCGAGGAGAGGTTGAAGTACGGGCCCGCCACCGGGTTCGCGCCGCCGGTCACCTGGGCGATCTTGTCGGTCCAGCCCGCGTACCAGACCCAGCGGTCGATCGTCGCGTCCACGACGGCCGCCGCCTTCGACTTCGACAGGCCCTCCGCGTCGGCCACCTCGCGCGCGAACTGCTCGCGCCGGCCCTCCAGCATCTCCGCGACGCGGTAGAGGACCTGGCCGCGGTTGTAGGCGGTCGCGCCGGACCAGCCGCCGAACGCCTTGCGCGCGGCGACCACCGCGTCCCGGGCGTCCTTGCGGGAGGACAGGGGGGCGTTGGCCAGCCAGTTGTCCTTCGAGTCCGTCACCTCGTACACCCGGCCGCTCTCGGAACGCGGGAACTTCCCGCCGACGTACAGCTTGTAGGTCTTGAAGACACTCAAACGGTCAGACATCGAGGTACGCCTCCAGGCCGTGGCGGCCGCCCTCGCGGCCGAAGCCCGACTCCTTGTAACCGCCGAACGGCGAGGTCGGGTCGAACTTGTTGAACGTGTTGGACCAGACGACACCGGCGCGCAGCTTGTTCGCGACGGCCAGGATGCGCGAGCCCTTCTCGGACCAGATGCCGGCCGACAGGCCGTACTGGGTGTTGTTGGCCTTGGCGACGGCCTCGTCGGGCGTGCGGAAGGTGAGGACCGACAGCACCGGGCCGAAGATCTCCTCACGGGCGATGGTGTGCGCCTGGGTGACGTTCGTGAACAGCGTCGGGGCGAACCAGTAGCCGGAGCCGGGCAGTTCGCAGGCCGGGGACCAGCGCTCGGCGCCCTCCGCCTCGCCCCGCTCGGCCAGCGCGGTGATCCGGGCCAGCTGCTCGGCGGAGTTGATCGCGCCGATGTCGGTGTTCTTGTCCAGCGGGTCGCCGAGGCGGAGCGTGGACAGCCGGCGCTTGAGGGCGTCCAGCAGCTCCTCCTGGACCGACTCCTGCACCAGCAGGCGGGAGCCCGCGCAGCAGACCTGGCCCTGGTTGAAGAAGATGCCGTTGACGATGCCCTCGACGGCCTGGTCCAGCGGCGCGTCGTCGAAGACGATGTTGGCGCCCTTGCCGCCCAGTTCGAGCGTCAGCTTCTTCGACGTACCGGCGACCGTGCGGGCGATCTCCTTGCCCACCGCGGTCGAGCCGGTGAAGGCGACCTTGTTCACGTCCGGGTGGGCGACCAGCGCGGCGCCCGTCCGGCCGTCACCGGTCACGATGTTGACCACACCCCTGGGCAGGCCGGCCTGGCGGCAGATGTCCGCGAAGAACAGGGCCGACAGCGGGGTGGTCTCGGCCGGCTTCAGGACGACCGTGTTGCCGGTCGCCAGCGCCGGGGCGATCTTCCACGCCAGCATCAGGAGGGGGAAGTTCCAGGGGATGACCTGGCCCGCGACGCCCAGCGGCCGCGGGTTCGCGCCGAAACCGGCGTGGTCGAGCTTGTCGGCCCAGCCCGCGTAGTAGAAGAAGTGCGCGGCGACCAGCGGGAGGTCCGCGTCGCGGGTCTCCTTGATCGGCTTGCCGTTGTCCAGCGTCTCCAGGACGGCCAGCTCGCGGCTGCGCTCCTGGATGATGCGGGCGATGCGGAACAGGTACTTGGCGCGCTCGGAGCCGGGCAGCGCCGACCACTTCTCGAACGCCTTGCGGGCGGCCTTGACCGCCCGGTCGACGTCTTCCGCGTTGGCCTGGGTGTACTCGGCGAGCACTTCCTCGGTGGCCGGGGAGACCGTCTTGGCGAGATCCCCGCCCGGGCTTTCGACGAACTCCCCATCGATGAACAGGCCGTACGCCGGGGCGATGTCGACGATCGCGCGCGATTCGGGCGCGGGAGCGTACTCGAATGCCATGGTTCAGTCCACCGTTACGTAGTCGGGGCCGGAGTAGCGGCCCGTGGCCAGCTTCTGGCGCTGCATCAGCAGGTCGTTGAGGAGCGAGGAGGCGCCGAAGCGGAACCAGTGGTTGTCCAGCCAGTCCGCGCCCGCGGTCTCGTTGACCAGCACCAGGAACTTGATCGCGTCCTTGCTGGTGCGGATGCCGCCGGCCGGCTTCACACCGACCTGGACGCCGGTCTGCGCCCGGAAGTCGCGCACCGCCTCCAGCATGAGCAGGGTGTTCGCGGGGGTCGCGTTGACGGCCACCTTGCCGGTGGAGGTCTTGATGAAGTCGGCGCCGGCCAGCATGCCGAGCCAGGAGGCGCGGCGGATGTTGTCGTACGTCGACAGCTCGCCGGTCTCGAAGATGACCTTCAGCCGGGCGCTCGTCCCGCAGGCCTCCTTCACGGCGACGATCTCGTCGTACACCTTCAGGTACCGGCCGGCCAGGAAGGCGCCCCGGTCGATGACCATGTCGATCTCGTCGGCGCCGGCGGCGACGGCCTCGCGCACGTCGGCCAGCTTCACGTCGAGCGCGGCCCGGCCGGCCGGGAAGGCGGTGGCCACCGAGGCGACCTTCACGCCGGAGCCGGCGACGGCCTCCTTGGCGACGGCCACCATGTCGGGATAGACGCAGACCGCGGCCGTCGTCGGAGTCGTACGGTCCGTGGGGTCGGGATGGACCGCCTTGGCGCCGAGCGCCCGGACCTTGCCCGGGGTGTCCGCGCCTTCCAGCGTCGTCAGGTCGACCATCGAGATGGCGAGGTCGATGGCGTACGCCTTCGCGGTGGTCTTGATGGAGCGGGTGCCGAGGGACGCGGCGCGCGCCTCCAGGCCGACCGCGTCGACGCCGGGCAGCCCGTGCAGGAAGCGGCGCAGCGTGCTGTCGGACGCGGCGACGTCCGAGAGAACGTGGGCTGAGGATGCGGTAGTGGGCATGGTCACCAGACGAGCATATCTACGCGCGTAGCGGATGGGAAGCCCCGGGGCGCGGGACACGGGGCGGGGCCTGTCACACGGGGGCGACGACGGCTGACGCGCGGGTGACAGGGGGTGCCGGCGAGTCGCGTGGAGTGCGGAGGCAGGGGTCTCCGGGCGGGCCGGGGTCCGGGGGCGGGGAGCTCGGTGGCCGGGCGAGTCGGGGGTGTGCCGTGGGTGCTCGGGTCGCGGTCCGGCTCAGGGCGGCGATCTGGCCTGGCGGGTGCCGGTGCGCACCAGGTGGGCGAGGGAGTCGGCGATCCAGTCGATCTCCTCGGCGTGGGTGGGCAGCAGGGTGCGGCGGACCGCGCCGTCGCACTCGGTGC
>NZ_JACBWZ010000493.1 GCF_013870595.1 Streptomyces sp. WELS2
AGCGCTTCCCGGCCAGCGAAAACGGCGGGCATGGGACACCTTCACGCCCCACTCCACCCGGCCGTCGAGCCGGTCGAGCAGGGCCCGGAAGTGGTCCTCGCGGGCCTCGATCATGACGCGTACGGCGCTGTCGTCCCGGAAGACGGTGGCGAGCCGCAGCGGCAGCGGGGTGGTGACCGTGGTGAGCGCGTCGACCACGCCCTGGTGGGCCCGGGCGGTCGCGGCGAGCCAGTCCAGGTCCTCCAGGTGGGCCTTCAGCGCCTCCTCGCCGAAGTCGGCCTCCGGAACCGTACTGACCACGGCGACCAGCCCGTGGTGGTGGAGCAGGCCGGCCGGGGCGCCCGCGACGCCCGTCAGCTCGGCCTGCAACGGCGTCCCGAAGGGACGGCACACGGCGTACACGTACCGCAGTCCGGTCATGGGGCCTCCTTCGGGGCGCGGCCCGGCTCCAGTTCCTCCAGCCGGGCGAGCCGTTCGCGCAGCTCGGCGTTCTCCCGGGCCAGCTCGTCCCGGCGGGCCCGGGAGGACAGGGCGGGATCACTCTCCCACCAGTCGATCCCCATCTCCTTGGCCTTGTCCACCGATGCGACGATCAGCCGCAGCTTGACGGTGAGCAGTTCGATGTCGAGCAGGTTGATCCTGATATCGCCCGCGATGACGACGCCCTTGTCGAGCACCCGTTCGAGGATGTCGGCGAGGTTGGCCCCCGATGCCTGTCCGTACGGCTCGGGCAGGCGGCCCGGTGTCGTCATCGACCACCCCCGCGCCCGGTGTCCTCGGGTTCCTCTTCCTCGTCCTCCTCGGGCTCCTCGCCCTCCTCGGGCTCCTCGTCCTCGTCATACTCATCGTCGTAGGCGCCCTCATCGCCTTCCTCGGGCTCCTCGGGCTCCTCGTCCTCCTCGTCGTACGCCGCCTCCTCGAAGTCCTCTCGCTCCTCGGGCTCCTCGTCCTCGTCCTCCCGGGCGCCGTCCGCGGAGGCCTCGGCCTCCTCGTCCTCGTCCCCGGACGGCGGTGTCCCGGACTCCTCCTGGTCCCGTTCCTCCTCGGCCAGGGCGTCCTCGTGGCTGCGGACCACCTCGCCGTCGCGGATCTCGCCGCGCCAGGAGTCCTCCGCCTCTCCCTTGAGGGTGATGAAACGGGCGAAGTTCTTCAGGTCCAGCCTGGTCCGGCGGCCCTGGGCGCGCCAGATGTTGCCGGTCTTCTCGAACAGGCCGGTCGGGTAGTACTCCATGACCAGCAGCACCCGGGTGAGGTTCTCCTCCAGCCGGTGGAAGGAGACCACGCCCTTGGTGGTGCCCTTGGCGCCCTCCGAGGTCCACTGGATGCGGTAGTCGGGTATCTGCTCGGTCGTGTGCGCCTTCCAGCTGCGCGAGGACCAGAAGATCTTCGCCTGCCAGTCGGAGTGGGTGTCGTCGGAGCGGCCGGCGCTCTTGACGCCCTTGGCGAAGGTGCTGAAGCTCTGGTACTGCGTCCACTGGTCGTACGCGGTGCGCAGCGGCACGCCGACGTCGACGGACTCCATGATGACGGTGGGCTTCCTGCCCGCGCCGCCCTTCTTGCCCTTGCCGCCCCCGAGGTTTCTGACCGCTGCCATCACGTTGTCCTTGGCTCGGGAGGCGCCCAGCTCCAGCGCGGAGCGCAGCGGGCCCTTGCCCTCGGCCAGCTTGCGGCCGCCTTCCAGCGCCAGCTTGGCGAAGCCCGGGCTGTTGCCCTCGGCGATGTCGTTGAGCTTGACGGTGGTCTCGCCGAGCTTGCGGCCGGCACCGGCCAGCAGCCGCTCGGCCTGCGCCATCAGGTACGCGCGGGCCTCCTCCTTGAGCCGGTCGGCGGCCTCGCTGTGGGCGAGGTCGGTCAGCGGGCCCGAGGCCTTGGAGGCCGTGGAGCGCAAGGTCTCGGTCATCGGTCATCGCCGCCCTTCGAGCGCCGGGTGACGGCGCCGCGGGCGGCCTCGCCGACCGCGGCCGTGCGCTTCGCCGCCGCCTTCCCGGCCGCGCCGGTCTTCCTGGTCGCTCCCTTCCCGGCGGCGGACAGCGGCTTCCTGGCCGGCTTCCGCCCGGGAGCCTTCTTCTCGGAGGCCCTCTTCTCGGGGGCCTTCCGCTCGGCAGACCCCTTCTGCGAGGCCTCTTCTCCTTCGGCGGATCCCTTCTCCGGGGCCTCTTCTTCCTCCTCGGCGTCCTCGCCGGAGCCGCCGGACGCGGCGCCGGACAACTGGTCGCGCACCTGGCCGGTGCGGCTGTGCAGCCGGTCGGCGAGCGAACTCATCTGCCGCTCGACCATCGCTCCGGTGGCCGCCTTGCCGACGCCACGCAGATCCTGGCGCAGCTGGTCCCCGATCTCCGAGAACTGCGGGTTGTTCTTCAGCTGCTGGTTCACCATGTCCGCGAGCGTCTTCGGGCTGAGGTTCAGCTTCTTGCCCGCCACCAGGGAACCGACCGCGAGCGCCATCTTCAGCTTCTTCGTGCGGCCGAGCATGTATCCGGCCCCTACGGCGAGGCCCAGTGCCGTTCGGTTCATCGTCCCGTCCCGTTGCCTGTCGTGTCGCCGGAGTGCAGCGCCGTCTCCAGCCGGTCCAGCAGTTCGTCCTCGCGCCGGTCGAACTCCTCCTCGGTGATCTCGCCCGCCTCCAGCCGCTCCTCGAGGCGGGCGAGCTCGGCCCGTACGGTGGCGGGGTCGTAGTAGATCCGTTCCGCCTCACGGAGCACCTGCCTGATGGCCCAGCCGGCGCCGCGCACGGGGGCGAACGGCAGCATCAGCACTTCGCCGATCAGTCCCACGGTGTTCTCCTTCCGTCGGGCCGGGAGCGCTAGCGCGCGCCGGCGTCCGCGCCGGTCGTGGTGCCGGCGGGCTGGGCCGGGCCGGGCTCGACGAAGCTGTACGGCGGCAGCGGCCCGTGGACACGCAGGTCGAGGTGGGGGTGGCTCTGGCGGACCTCCTCCACGGAGGCCAGGAAGCGCTCGGCCGAGTCCCGTGGCACGAGGTACGACACGTTCAGCAGCCAGCCGGTGGACTCGGGGCCCACGCTGACCGCGGTCGAGGCCGGTGCCAGCAGCTCCCGTACCTGTTCGGCGTCGTCGGACTCCTTGGCCTTGACCAGGTGGGCGACCAGTTCGCCGAGGCGGATCTTGTCGTCGTAGCTGCCTCCGCCGGCGCGGCGGTTGGCCTCGGCGAGAGCGCGCGCCTCGGTGTTCTCTGCCATCACCAGGTGCAGCACGGCCTCCTCGACATGGGTGGCCTTGACGTTGTACTCGACCTTGCCGTCCAGCTCCCGCAGCCGCTCGGCGTAGTGGTCCGCCCGCTCGGTGAGCACTTGGACGACCGCGTCGTCGTCCGCGGCGACGCTGCCGAACCGCATGGGCAGCACACAGCCGCCGGCTCCGGCCTCGGCGAGTACGTTCTGGTGCGCGAGCAGGTCGCGGCGCTTGGGGCGCAGGTCCTCGGGTGCGTCGCTGACCACGGCGGCCAGGTCGCCGGCCGTGAGGACGCGCACCGGGCGGGCCGGCTCGCCCACCCCGGTCATGCCCTCGGGCAGCGCCGGGTGCGACCGGCTGGTGATGCCGTAGACGTAGGTGCTCACTCCTGCTCCTCCTTACCGCGCGACGGAGCCTTGCGGGCACGCTGCCGGGATTCGGTCTCCCCTTCCTGGCGGGCCTGGTTGAAGGCGTCGGATATGGTCTGGGCGGCACCGGACAGCGCGCCCTTGGACTTGCCCCGGGCGCCCTTCTCGGTGATGTCGCCGACGATCTCGGGCAGGCCGGGGCTCTTGTGCGGACCGGACTCCAGGTCCAGTCGGTTGCACGCCTCGGCGAAGCGCAGATAGGTGTCGACGCTGGCCACGACGACCCGTACGTCGATCTTCAGGATCTCGATCCCGACCAGGGAGACGCGGACGAACGCGTCGATCACGAGTCCCCGGTCGAGGACGAGTTCGAGCACGTCGTAGAGGCCGCTGCTGCCGCCTCCGCCTCCGGTCTGCTGTGCCGGAAGAACAGTCATGCCGGCGATTCCTCCTCGTGCCTAGTAGGTGCACGGTGCGGGCGGTCGGGGCGCGCGGTGGGCTCAGCGGCCCCCGCGCGCGTCGGCCCTGCCGCGTTCGTAACGGCGGACGCGCCGGTATCCGGTCAGCTGCCCCTCGGGGTCCAGCTCGACCTGGTAGCTCGCCATCAGGCTCATGGTGTCGGGCACCCGGGCGAGTTCCAGGACCTCGACTTCGACGGACCAGCCGTCCTCGGTCTGCTCGAACGAGGAGACCGTCTCGGGGACGAGCCCGGTGAGTTCGGTGAGCTGGGCGCGCGCCTGGCGCAGCACCTCCATGGGGGCCGGCCGGCGGCCGTCCGCTGCGTTGTGGTTCCGTTCGTCCCGCACGGTGTCGGGCGTGTCGTTCGTGTCGTTCGTTTCGGGCGAGTTCTGTGATTCCTGTGAACTCTGTGTCTTGGGTGTGCTGTTTGTGTTCGACATGGCCACCTCTCCCTGCGTGTGGCCGTTCCTCCCTTGGCCAAACCTCAGGAGCGGATGTCGTCGAGGCGGCGCCGGGCCGGGCCGAGGGAGCGGCCCCGTCGCGGCAGACCGGCCCACGGCTCGGTACGGGCCTGCTCGACGGCGTCGGCGATGGTCCACCGGCGGGCGTCGAGCGCCGGATCGTCCACCTGCTTCCAGGCTAGGGGCACGGCGACCGGGGCGCCCGGCCGGGCGCGGACGGTGTAGGGGGCGACGGCGGTCTGGGCGTAGGCGT